>JAEUKG010000597.1 GCA_016794325.1 Myxococcales bacterium
AATAGACGACGTACCAGTCGCTCGAAGACGCCGCCGGCCAGTTGCCGATGGCGCCGAGCTCCGCCACCGGAGGGAGCTGCGCGACTGGATCCGCAGGCACGCCCGCCACCGTCGCGTACCCGTACATCACCTCACCGTCGACGTGCACCGGCAGCGTCCCGAAGGGGATGGTGCCGCAGCCCGGCGCCCACGACATCTTCTTCATCGTGTTGAAGCCGACGCTCCACGTCTTGTTGGGGCAGTAGTCCGAGTCGGCGGGCCGCGCCTTGCCGTGGATGGGCGCGAACGTCCCCGTCTCGGCGCGGTACTGCTCCTGCGCGAGCCGGATGCCGCCCACCATCTGCCGCGCTTCGGTCGTGCGCGAGCTGTTGATCAGCTTGCGATACCCCACGACACCGAGGATGGCGAGGATGCCCACGATGGCCACGACCACCATGAGCTCGATGAGCGTGAAGCCACTTTGTCGCCTTCGCATCGAAACCTCCAACGGTGTCTGCGATCCAATCGAGGAGGCCTGCGCGCCCATTGCGGCAACGGCGGCTCCAATCAATCCAAGTATTCGAAAAACCGTCCCCCGAGTCAATCTCTACGCCACGCCGACACCGCCCCAGAAACACGAAAGCACGCCAGGGGACCCTGGCGTGCTCTCGAGGACGTCAGGCCGAGAGGACTACTCCTCTTCGTCGGCCTTGGCGATCTGGGTGGACGTGTGCGGCGTGTTGGTCGCGTCGGTGAACCCGCCCACGCAGAAGAGCGAGTTGTTCGTGTCACCGTCGAGGTCACCCGCGGCGCAGGCGTTCCAGCCGTTGGCGGCGGTGCTGGCCGCCGGGAGGTTGGCGGCGGCCACCGGGGTCGTACCACCGGTGAAGTTGGGCGCCGCGCCGTTCGTGTAGCGGTAGGAGAAGTACTGCGGCTGGTTCATCTCGAACTTGAGGCAGATCCAGCCGATCGTCTCGGTGTTGGTCGCCGACCGGAGGAGGTAGTCCGCGCCCGGGTTCGGCGTGTACTTCTTGTTGGAGACCGACGCCACGGTGCCCGGGACTTGGTCCGAGGTGCCGCAGAGCTGGTGAACGGAGGTCGCGCTCACGCCGGTCGCGAGCTCGGAGACCGCGCGCTCCTTCTCGTAGGCGGCGACCGACAGCTGGTTGATCATACCGATGGTGTTCGTCGCCTCGGCCGTCTTCGAGTTGGCGAGGTACTTACGAACGCCGAAGATCGCGAGAACGGCGAGGATGCCGACGATCGCCACGACGATCATCAGCTCGATGAGGGTGAAGCCTCGCTTCCGCGAGATTTTGCGCAGCATACGTCGCTCCTTTCGTTGCCCTGGCAACCCCATAAGCAAAGCACGGACCAACGCGACTACGCGAGTATTCGGCTGTTTCCGTCCTCCGCACTGACGACAATCGTCGGATTGGCCGAAAGACGGTGACGAGAATTGTCGTCCGACACCAGCGCCCTTCGGAGCGTCGGCGCGACAGCGGCCTACTTGGGAGCAGACGCGCTCCCGCTGGGCGTCGAGGTGGGCGTGGGTGCCGACACCGGCGCGTCGGCCACACCCGCGCTGGCGCCGGCCTTGGGGAGCTCGGCCTCGGGCGCGAACGGCTCCGCCGACGCCCCGAGGAGCTCGGCCAGATCCTCTTCGGCGCGGGCCCCGGCGGGGTCCTTCGCGAGCCGGTAGCAGAGCAGGCGCCGGGCGAGGAACGCCTTGGACCACTCGACGTTCGGCTCCATCTCCCTCAGCACCTCGGCGCAGCGCGACGCCTCCTTGAGCTCGAACGCGATCTGCGCGCGCACGTTCATGCGGGTGGAGTGGACGAGCCCGCTCGCGAACGGCTGCGCGAGCGCGTCGAGGAGGACGGCGCGCGCCGGCGGGTGGTGCGTCGCGAGCTCGGCGGCTTGTGGGAGGGCCTCCATCAGCAGCTTCGGCCTCACCCAGGGGAACGTGCGCGCGCGCGTGAACGCCAGCGCGAACCGCGCCGTCGCCGCGCCCTCGTCTCGGCGCGCGAGGGCGTGGTACGCCCGGGCGATGTCTGCGGCCACCGGGTCGATCTTCTCGAGCTCGGTCGCGTGCTCGAGCGCGCGATCGTCGCCGAGCTTACCGGCGCTCACGGCGACCATCTCGAGCTCGAAGATCCCGGCGGGGCGGCGCCCGACCGCCTTCCACGCGTCCATCGTCGCCGCCGGGTTCTTCATCGCGAACGCGCGCGCCGCCGCGACGTAGGCCCGGTCCTCCGCGGCCTCGGGCTGAGGCTCGACGTCGTTGTCGTGCAGCATCGCCACCCGCGCTTGCCGGACGCGCGCGGCGTCGAACGCACCGCGCACCGGCGGCGACGTGGCCGACATCGCACGAGCGGCGAGTGCGACCTCCACGTCGCCGAACGAACCACCTCTGCCCACCGTGCGCGCGTAGGCGAACTCGAGGATGTTCCGGTCGTCGCGGTTGATGTCCGCGGCGGTGCGCAGCGCGTAGCGCGCGACGGCGTCGTCGGCGACGAAGTGGGCGAGCAGGCCTTCGACCCCCGACGCACGCCACGTCCAGCTCATCGCGGACTTGTAGGGTTCGACTTCCAGGCGAGCGCGGAGCTTCTCGGCGTCGATCTCCACCGGGGCGGCGCTCGCTTGGATGAGGAGGTCGCCGGGCATCGATCGCCACACCGAGACGTAGGGGAAGACGGTCCGCAGCGTCGCGAGGACGGCGCGCACGGTGCGCCCGTCCGTCTCGTACCCCTGCATCCACTGGACGAAGACTCCGTTCGCGCGGAGGCGCTCGCGGACGGCCTCGTAGTACTCGATGGTGTACATGCTCGAGACACCCGCGCGGTACGGGTTCGACGGCTCCGAGAACACGACGTCGTAGGTCTCGCGGGTGGAGAGGAGCACCTCGCGGGCGTCGCCGAGCGTCACCTTCACCTTCGGGTTCGTGAGCACGTCCTCGTTCACGGGAGCGCAGTCCCGCGCCACGCGGAGGATCGCCGGCTCGAGCTCCACCACGTCCACGCGATCGATCGACGGGACGCGCGCCAGCCACCCCGCGGTGCTCCCGGTGCCGAGCCCGACGACGAGCGCCCGCTTCGGATCGGGGTGGAGCGCGGCGCCGAGGAGTCCACCCATCACCTGGGTCGCGGCGTCGCCCCGGGAGTCGCCGTCGCTCTTTCCGTTGACCAGGAACGCGAGGCCGGTGGCGCGCACCACCGCGACGTGGCTCTCGAGCCCGTCGGCGTCCCAGACCACGCTCGCGCGGCGGCGGTTCTCGTGCGCGCGCAGGCTGTTCCGGTCGGCGTTCTGAAGCACGGCGTCGTCGCGACCTGCTCCGATGGGGCTCGTGCGCCAGAGCGTCGTCGGCCCCTCCGCGCGGACCGCGATCACGCCGACGACGGTGACGAGCACGCCGACGACGAGCGAGCGCGCGCGGCCCTCGACGCGGAACGAGAGCGCGAACGCCGCCCCCGCCGTCACGAGGAGAGTCGCGCCGACGAGGCGCCAGCACCCCGTCGCGCTCAGCCAAGGCAAGAAGCCGAAGCCGCCGGCGAGGGAGCCGAGGATCGCGCCCACCGTGTTCGCGACGTAGGCGGTGCCCACGTGGGCGCCGACGGATTTCGACCCGCGCCCGAACAGCCCGATCAGCATCGGGAACTGGAGGCCGGACACGAACGCCGCTGGGAAGACGACGACGAACGTGACGACGGACCACGCGCCCACGCTGCCCCAGAAGCCCACCGCGGAGAGCGGCCTCAGGAGCAGCGCGAGGACGGCGATCCGATCCCCGAGGACGAGCGGGAGGAGGACGGCCAGCGCCTCGAACGCGCACGTGTAGCCGAAACGACCGATCGTCGCTGGCCGCTTGCCGAGCCAAAGCGAATAGGTGGCGCTCCCAGTGCCGATCCCGACGAGCGCGATGCTGAGGATGAGCCCGAACGTGTACGAGGAGCCGCCGAGCAGCGGGCCGAGCATCCGGTACCAGACGAGCTCGAGGAGGAAGAACACGAACCCGGACACGAACGCGGCGGCGAGGGGCACGGGGGGCAGCGACGCGGCCGGTGGGCTCGCGGGTGCGTCTTTCGCACCTCGGTCGCCGTCAGCGGTGGCCTCCGCGCCCTTCGCGTCGGTCGCCTCGTTCGCCGCGGCTTCCTTGGGCTCCTCCGCCGCGACCTCGGCGGCCGGCGCTCCTCGCCCCCCCTCTCCTCCCTCCGGCGTCTCCGCCGCCTCTGCCGCCTCCGCCGCGCTCGCCTTCGCCCTCTTCGCCCGCGCGCGCGCCGCTTCGACGATCTCGGCCCGCGTCCGCTTGCGCTTCGCGGGCGCCTCCGTGTCGTCGTCGGCGTCCTCGTCGCCGCGCGCCGCCGGCCCCTCCGCCGCCTTCTTGGGGGCCGCCTTCGCGGGCGCCGCCTTCGCGGGCGTCGCCGCGATCTCGCCGTCGCGCGCCACCATGCGCGCCGTCAAGCCGACCAGCGCGTTGACGAGGCACGCCATCCATAGCGTCAGCCGCGTGCCGAACACCTCGAGCAGCATGAAGCTCGCGAGGAACGTGCCGATGACCGCGCCGAGGGTGTTCAGGCCGTAGAGCACCGCCACGTCGCCGCGGCCCTCGTCGTCTTCGCGGCTGACGGCCTTCGCCGCCGCGGGGAGCGTGCCTCCCATGAGGAACGTCGGCCCGCCGAGGATGAGCACCGCCAGGCCGAGCCGAAGGGCGGTCGCCCCCGTGCTCCCGAGCGACGTCGCGCCGCCGCTCCCGAAATAGGCCTTCCGCGCCGCCCACACGAGCGCCGGCGTGATCGCCGCGACCACCGCGATCGAGAGCTCGAGGTTGGCGTAGCCGGTCAGGGGGTTCCTCCAGCCATCGACCCGCCGGCCGAAATAGAGCCCCCCGAAGCCGAGCCCCGCCATGAACACCGCGAGCACCGCCGCCGACGCCCCCGTCGAGGCCCCGAAAATCAGGCGGAGCTCCCGCAGCCACGCGACCTGATAGATCAGCGCGCAGAAGCCGGAAATGAACAAAAACGGGGCGACGCGGGGGACGCGGAAGGTCACTTGCGGCAGTTGACCGCGATCCGTGCATTGGAGCAAGGCGGCGCTTCCTGTAAGCTGCAGTCCGTGCGCGTCCATTCGCGGGGACTGACCCTCGCCGAGCTTCTCGTCTTTCTCGCCCTCGCGGCGCTCTTGTCCGCCCTCGGAATGTACGGGCTTGCTCGCTACCTGAGGCACTCGCGCACCGCCGAGGCCGTCGGCGCGCTCAACACCCTCGGCGCCTCCGCCGCCGCCGCGTACGACGCCTCGGACGCGACGCAGCCCGCCGGCACCGAGCCCAGCGCCGCCCGCGCGATGCGGCACTTCCCCCCCTCCTCGCGGACCCCCGTCCCCGCCGATCTCGCGGACATCCGAGGAAAGCAGTACCGAAGCGCGTCGCACGACTGGGACCCGTCGCCCTGGCGCGAGCTCCGCTTCTCGATCCCCCAGCCGCAGTTCTACGCCTATTCGTTCCGGTCCGAGGGCGTCGGATCGGCGGCGACGGCGACGGCCGTCGCGCAGGGAGACCTGAACGGCGACGGCCACATGTCCGAGTTCTCGCTCGGAATCGCGCCCGACGGCGCCGGCAACGGCAAGGCCGCGGCGACGATCCAGCGCGTCGATCCGGAGGAGTGATGAAGCGGCCGTCGCGCATCACGCCCCTCGAAATCGCCATCGGCGCGTCGATCCTCGGCTCGTTGCTCGCGGTCGCGATCCCGTCCTTCGCGAGGAACGTCCACGCGACCCACTTCGCCGAGGCCACCGACGGGCTCGCTCGGCTGGGCACCCAGGCCGTCGCTCACGCCGACGCCCACAAGGACGTCGGCTTCCCGAAGAGCGCGCCGCTCACGCCCGCCGAGGTGCCCCGCGGAGCTCGAGCGGTGGACCCGCCCGGGACCTGGGACCATCCGACGTGGACGGCGCTCGGCTTCCGCGCCAGCCCCGAGGGCATCCCCCACGCCTTCTCGTTCGCCTTCGACGGCGCGGGCTCGAGCTTCACCGCGCGCGCGCGCGGCGATCTCGACGGCGACGGCGTGCTCTCGACGTTCGAGACGCGCGGAGTGGTCGGCGCCGGCGCCGCCTCGCTGACCCCCGGGATGTACGTGGAGGCCGAGCTGGAGTGATGATGGACCGCGCCTCCGTGACCGCTCTCGTCGCCATCGCGATCGGCGCGCTCGGGGTCGCGTTCGTCCAGCCCCCGATCGCCGCCCGGATGCGCGCGGTCACCATCCGCGAGGACGTGTTCGCGCTGCCGCCCCCGAAGCAGCTCAAGACGATGAGCCTCGGCTACCACGCCGCCGCGTGCGACCTCGTGTGGGCGAAGCTCCTCCTCGAATATGGCACCCACTGGCAGGAGAAGCGCCGGTTCACCGAGGCGCCGCGCTTCGCCGACGCGATCATCGAGCTCGATCCTTCGTACGCGAACCTCTACCGGTTCATCGACACGATCCTCGTCTACCAGCCCGGCCCCGGCAACCGCTCGTACGGCGGCGACCCCGACGCGCGCGCCGCCCGCGCCTACCTCGAACGCGGCCTGAAGGAGCGCCCGTTCGACTCGCAGCTCTGGCTGCACTACGGGCAGTTCATCGCGTTCTCCGGCCAGGAGTTCCTCGAGACGACCGACGCCGAGAAGCAATCCTGGCGGCGCGACGGCGCGCTGGCGATCGGGCGCGCGATGGAGCTCGGCGCGCGCGTCGACCACACGATGGCCGCCGCGAGCATCCTCGGCCGCGCCGGGGAGCGCGACGCCGCGGTCCACTACCTCGAGCGGGCCTACGCCCTCGCCGACACCGACGAGCAGCGCCGCGAAATCGTCGCGCAGCTCGGCCGCTACCGCGCCAGCGCCACGGAGGACGCCGAGGCGAGCTCGACCAAGCGCCTCGACACGATGCGGCGCCGCAGCTACCCGTTCTTGTCGCGCGGCGAGTTCTTGCTCCTCGGGCCGATGCCCGACGCGGCAGCGTGCGCGGGTCGCCCGAAGCCCGGCGCCCCCGAGTGCGCGACGACGTGGAGCAAGGCGTTCGAGAAGCCCTGAGCGGCGCCGACGGCCTCAGCGGACGACGATGGTTCGCAGGCCGACGATGGTGTGGTCCGTCGCCCCGGGGAGCTTCGCCCACACCGACACCTCGTAGAGCCCCGGCTTGCCGCCGTCGGAGAGCGGCACGTCGATGGCGAAGCGATCGCCCTGGACGTCGAGGGGGATCGGCGTCACGAAGCCCTTCGTCCAGTACATCTGGTACGCGCGCGGCACGGGGTAGGTGCGCCGCTTGTTGAGCTCGGCGGGGGCGAGCTTCACGGGCAGGTCCACGCGCGCGAGCCCGACGCCCGTGGGCGCGACGTTCGCCGCGAGCCGACCGGCGACGTGGAGCGTCGCCCCCACCTTCGCCTCGCGAGGCAAGGGCTCGTATTCACCGTATCCGTCCACGAACTCCTGCGCGATGCAGGGGACGGCGATCTCCGTCGGGGTCGCGACCGGCTGGGCGATGCCGATGCCGACGCGCGTGTGCGAGGGCTTGAGGATGTTGCGACGGTGCCCGTCGTTCGGCGGAAGCTCCTCGAAGAACATCTGCTCGGCGCGCTCGATCTGAGCGGGATCGATCCGAGGATCGGCGTCGAGCGTGCGCGTGCGCTCGTCCACGTAGCAGAGCGCGTTCTCGAGCACCATGTCGACGCCGCCGGCCTCCGTGTGGCGCTGCTCGGGCACCGAGCCGTCGCTGCCCCAGTGCCCGAGGTAGCCGAGCCGCGCCATGTCGTCGGCGTGCGCTTGCCCGGCGCGCGTCGCCGCGCCGTCGTCGAGCGACACCGGCGCGAGCCCCAGCTTGGCGCGGTCGCGGTTGACGAGGGCGACCATGTACGCCCGCGCCTCGGCCACGGTGAGCGGCTTCGTCGGCCGCGCGACGGAGCCCGCCGACGGGGCCGAGGTCGTGGTCGCGGCCGAGCGCGAGGGCGGAGCCGCGCTCGAGGACGTCGCCGTCGCCTTGGGCGCCGGACGCGCGGGTGGCGCCGGTGAGCAGGCGGCCATCGCCGCCATCGCGATCGACCAGCCCACCGCTTTTTGGCGCGACATCATCGCACCTGGTAGACCATTTTCCCGTGGGAAGCGAAAGCTCTGCGTGCGGGGACCTCATCGTCGGCGGCTACCACGGCGAGGCCCCGACGCCCCGCTTCACGGCGGCGATCGCGCGCGGCGAGCGCGCCGGCGCGATCCTGTTCAAGCGCAACGGCCGCGCGCCGATCGAGATGTGGCGCCACACGCGGGCGCTCACCGAAGCCGCGGGCGACCGACGCCTCGTCCTCGCCGTCGACCAAGAGGGCGGGCGCGTCGAGCGGATCGGCCCCCCGCTCCTCCAGCTCCCGGCGGCTCGGCGGCTCGCGGCGGCCTGCGAGCTGCCCCTCGTCGAGCTCGTCGCCGAGACCCAGGCGCGCGAGCTCGCGGCCGTGGGCTTCAGCACGAGCTTCGCCCCCGTCCTCGACGTCGCGAGCGAGCCCAAGAACCCGATCATCGGCGACCGCGCGTTCGGCGAGACCGCGGAGGCGGCGATCCCCGCCGCCCTCGCCTTCGCGCGGGGGCTGGAGCGAGGCCGTATCTTCGCGTGCGGAAAGCACTTTCCGGGGCACGGGGCGACGCAGCAAGACTCCCACCTCGAGCTGCCCGTGGTGAGCCGCGCCGAGGCCGCCGTGCGCGCGGTGGACGTCGAGCCGTTCGCGAGGGCGGCGGCCGCGGCGATGCCGGCGATGATGTCCGCGCACGTCGTCTTCACCGCGCTCGACCCCGAGCGGCCCGCGACCCTCTCGCGTGCAATCTGCACGGACCTCCTCCGCGGCGAGCTCCGCTTCACGGGGGTGCTCTTCTCGGACGACCTCGAGATGAAGGCGCTCACCCAGCCGGTCGAGGAGACCGCCGTGCTCGCCGTCGCCGCGGGCTGCGACATGCTCCTCGTGTGCTCCGACGAGGACGCGCAGGATCGCGCCTACGCGGCGCTCGTCCGCGAGGCCGAGCGCTCCGAGGCGTTCCGCGCGCGTGTGGCCGAGGCCGCGGCCCGGAGCCGCGACCTCCGCGAGCGCTTCGCCCCCGCTCCCTGCCGGACCGAGGCCGAGCTCGCCGACGCGCTCGGCCGCCACGAGGCGGTGGGGAAGGCGCTCGCGGAGCGCCTCGAGGCGTTGGCTGCGCGCGGCGGGTGACGGCGACGGTGGTCGTCGCCTACACTCGCGGACCATGACCCAGAAGGCCGTCGCGGCCAAGCGCATCGTCACCTGCGACCCTGCCCGAGCCACGGCCGCCGATCCGCTCGGCGTGGTGGAGGACGGCGTCGTGCTCTTCGACGAGCGCTCGGTGAGCTGGGTGGGGCCGCGCGCCAAGCTCACCGGCGGCATCGTCCCCGAGGACTTCGGCGACCGCGTGATCACGCCGGGCCTCGTCGACGCCCACACCCACGCGGCCTGGGTCGGGTCGCGGCACGCCGAATACGCGATGCGGATGGCGGGGAGCGACTACCGCGCGATCGCGGCCAGCGGCGGCGGGATCCTCGCGAGCCAGCGCGCCATCGCCGCCGCGACCGAGGAGGCGATCACGGCCGAGCTCGCGAGCCGGCTCGAGCGCATGGCGTCGCTCGGCGTCACCACGGTGGAGGTCAAGAGCGGCTACGGCCTCGAGCCCGAGGGGGAGCACAAGCAGCTCAGCGCGATCGCCCGCGTCCGCGAGCGCGCCGATCTGCCGAACGTCGTCCCCACCTACCTCGCCCTCCACGCGCTCCCCGAGTCCGCGCGGTCGAGCCGGGATCTGTACGTGCTCCGCGCCGCGACCAAGCTCGTCCCGGAGCTCGGGGGCGCGAAGCTCGCCGAGTTCGTCGACGTCTACGTCGACCAGAACGCGTTCAGCGTGGAGGAGGCGCGCCTCGTCCTCGAGGCCGCCAAGAAGATCGGGCTCGGCCTCCGGCTCCACGTGGGGCAGTTCGCCGACGTCGGCGGCGTCGCGCTCGCCGTCGAGCTCGGCGCCTCCTCGGTCGACCACCTCGAGCACGTCTCGGACGCGGACGTCGCGGCCCTCGGTCGGGCGAAGATCCCCGCCGTCCTCCTGCCGATTGCGAGCTTCACGCTCGGCCAGAGCCCTCCGCCGGTCGCGAAGCTCCGCGCCGCCGGAGTCCCCCTCGCGGTCGCGAGCGACGCCAACCCCGGCACCGCCCCCAGCGAGAGCCTCCCCCTCGCCCTCGCGCTCGCGGTCCGGATGTACGGGCTGACGCCCGAGGAGGCGCTCCTCGGCGCGACCCGCGTCGCGGCGCAGTCGCTCGGGCTCGCCGGCCCTGGACTCCCGAGGCCGCGGGGCATGCTCGCGCCCGGCGCGCGCGCCGATCTCGCGGTGTGGGATCTGCCCCACGAGACCGCCATCACCCAGCCGTGGGGGCTGTCGCGCGTCCTCCACGTGACGCGCGACGGGCTCACCATCCACCGCCGCTGACCCTGCGCGGGCGCGCTCAGTCCGCGTGCCGATCGAGCCCGCGCGGCGCCGACATGCCGCTGCCGCCCCGCCGCAGGAGGACGAGCAGCGTGAGCAGCGTCGCGACGTAGGGCAAGCTCGAGAGCGCCTGCACCGGCAGGCGCGTCTCGTTCTGAAGGACGATCTGCACCGCGTCGAGGAGCGCGAAGACGAGGCAGAAGCCCGCGGCCCGCTTGACGCGCCAACCGGACAGGACCACCGCCGCGAGGGCGATGAAACCGCGCCCTCCGGTCATGCCGGCCTGGAACTGATGTTGATCGAAGGCGAGCGCCGCGCCGCCGATCGCGCACGCCACTCCGCCGAGCACGACCGCCGCCGTCCGCGTCCGCTCGACGTGGACGCCCGACGAGCGCGCGACCTCGGGCGCCTCCCCCGCGGCCCGCAGGCGCAGGCCGAACGCCGTCTTGGCGACGACGAGCGCCGCGAGCACGGCGAAGACCACCACCGCGAGGGTGGTGGGGTCCGCGACGACCCGAAGGAGCCGCGCCCCGCCGCCCGCGCCCTCGAGCGCGGGCAGCCTGAATCCGACCACCGTCGGCGAGTTCGAGCTCGAGCCGTAGATCGCTCGAAGGAGGAACCGAGTCCCGGCGGCTGCGAGCAGGTTCAACGCGATGCCGCTGACGATGCCGCTCACGCGCCCATACACGACCACGAGCGCGTGGAGGAGGGCGAACGCTGCCCCCGCGCCCGCGCCGCCGGCGAGCCCGATCCAAGGGCTCCCGGTGACAACGTGGGTCGTCACCGCTCCGAAGGCGCCGACGAGCATCGTCCCCTCGAGCGCGATGTTGACGACGCCGCTGCGCTCGCTGAGGACGCCCCCGGTCGCGGCGGCGGCGTAGGGCACGGCCATGCGCAGGGTCTGGGCGACGAGCGTCACCGACAGGAGCGAGCTCACGATGCTCACGAGGGCACCTCGGCGCGGCTCGCGAGCAGTGTGCGCAGGCGCCCGTCGCCGAGCGCGACCGCGACGATGATCACCGCTTGCAGGACGTCCATCGCCTCCTTCGGGACGTGCGCGTTGATGGCGAGCCCGCCCTGCTGCAGCGTCGCGAAGAGGAGCGCGGCGAGGCCGATCCCGACCGCGCTCCCGCGCCCGAGAAGGGCGACGCCGAGACCGGCGAAGCCGACCCCCGCCCCGAGGCCCTCTTCGAAGTAGCCCTTGTAGCCGAGGACGGTGGCGCCGCTCGCGAGCCCGACGACCGCCCCCGACGCCACGAACGACTGGATCATGCGCGCGCCGACCGGCACCCCCTCCCGCGCGCACGCTCGCTCGTTCTGACCGACGAGCACGACCTCGCGCCCCCACGCCGTGCGGCGGTACACGAACGGGATCGCGCCGAGGAGCAGCGCGCCGACGAGGACGGCGAGGCTCACCGCGCTCCCCTGGAAGAACGGCATCCCGAGGGCGTCGAGCCGCGGGATCCTCGCACCGCGGCCGATGGACGCCGTCCGGACCGTCCCCTCCATCGCCGCGCCCGAGGCGAGGGCGAAGCCCACCACCCCGTCGGCCAGCTTGTTCATGAGGATGGTCGTGATCACTTCGTGCGCCTTCAGCCGCACCCGCATGAGCGCGGGCCCCGCCGCCCACAGCCCGCCGGCCGCGGCCGCCGCGGTGACGGTGAGCGGGACGCCGACGATCGCCGGCGCGGCCCCGAGGCGCGCCCCGACGACCCCCGCCACCAAGCTGGCGACCGCGAGCTGACCCTCGGCGCCGACGTTGAAGAGCCGCGTTCGCAGCGCGCAGTCCACCGCCACCGCGACGACGACGAGCGGCGTCGCCTTGAAGAGCACCTGGCCGACGCCGTAGCTCGTCCCCCACGTGCCCTCGAAGAGGAGGCGCGCCATGAAGGCGGGCGACGCCCCGTACCCCAGCACCATGAGATCGAAGGCGACGAGCCCCGCGGCGAGGCCGAACGCCACGCCCCGGGTGCGGTCGAGGAGGGCGCCCCCGCCGCTCGTGGCCGCGCCGCCCGCGCTCACGACGAGGCCTCGGAGGCGCCGAGCATCGCCCGCCCGAGCTCTTCTTCGCTCGCCTCCGGCGGGAGCTCGGCGACGACCCTCCCCTTCCGCATGACGAGGATCCGGTGGGAGAGCTCGCGCAGCTCGGCGAGGTCGGCGCTCACCACGAGCACGCCCATGCCGCGCGCGGCCGCGCCGAGGATGCGGGCGTGGATCGCCCGGGCCGCGCCGAGATCCACTCCCCGCGTCGGGTGCGCGCACACGAGCACCTTCGACTCCGCGTGCGCGAGCGCGCGCGCCATGACCACCTTCTGCTGGTTTCCGCCCGACAGCGTCCGCGCGGGCCGCTGGAGATCGAAGGACGCGCCGGCGTCCGAGAGCCGCGCTCGCGCGGCGGCCTCCATCCGCGGCAGATCGAGGACGCCGAACCGCGTGTATTGTGCATGTTCCCCGAGCACGAGGTTGTCGACCAGGCTCGCGTCGAGGACGAGGCCGTCCTGGTGCCGGTCGGCGTGCACGACCGTGATCGCGCCGCCTCCTCCGCGCGGCGTCGCGGCGCCGGAGTCGGGGTCGACCGCGCCCGCGAGGACCTCGAGGAGCTCCGCCTGGCCGTTGCCTTCGACGCCGGCGACGCCGACGATCTCGCCGGACCGCACCTCGAGATCCAGCTCGGTGAGCGCGCGGCCGAGGGTGACCCCGCGCAGCGAGAGCGCCACCGCGCCTCCGACCTCGCCCCGCGGAGCCGTGGGGCCCGGCTCGAGCTCGCCCATGATCGCCTGCGTCATGCGGGCGACGAGCTCCGCGCGCGCCGCGCCGGGCTGCTCGCTGAAGAGCGCCTTGCCGGCGCGCATCACCGTGACGCGGTCGGCGTGCGCCTCGACCTCGTCCAGCTTGTGCGACACCACCACGACCGCCGCCCCTCGATCGGCGAGGCGGCGGAGCACGGCGTAGAGCGCGCTCGCCTCCATCGGCGTGAGGACGGCGGTGGGCTCGTCGAGGATCACGATCTTGGCCTTGCGGTACAGGGCGCGCACGATCTCGAGGCGCTGCCGATCCCCGAGCTCGAGCGCCGAGACCGGAACGTCGAGGGGGAGCGTCGTGCCGAGGTCTGCGACGATCGCCCGGATCTGCGCCTCGGCAGCGGCCCGATCGACGACACCGCGGCGCGTGGGCTCGAAGCCGAGGATCACGTTCTCCACCGCGTCGAAGTCGTCGATGAGCGCGAAGTGCTGCTCCACCATCGCGACCCCGCGCGCGAGCGCCTCGCGGGGCGTGTGCGGGTCGAGCGGCCGCCCGAGCACCGTCACCCGTCCCGCGTCGGGCGTCGTGAGCCCGGCGGCGATGCGCAGGAGCGTGCTCTTGCCCGCGCCGTTCTCCCCGCACACGAACGCGATTTCGCCGAGCGCGAAGGCCGCCGACACGCCGTCGACCGCCTTCACGGCTCCGAAGGTCTTGGTGACGCCGGACACGGCGAGCGCCTCGGACACGTGGCGAAGCTACCACGCTTTTCCGTTCGCGGTATGCTTGGACCCATGAGGTCCGGGCGCCTCCGCGGCGCATCGATGTCGGAGTACGCGCTCCTGCTCGTGGGCGTCCTGCTCGTGGGCGCGGGCGCCTTCAAGCTGCTCGGCGCCACGGTGAAGTCGAGGGTCGACAACGCCGGCGCCGAGGTCACCGGCGGCGCAGGCGGCGGAGGTGGCGGCGGCGGCGGCCCAGGAGGCCAAGGCGCCGCGGGCGGAGGCCGCGAGGGGCGAAGCGGAGGCGGTGGTGGAGGCGGCGGTGGCGGCGGCGGCGGCAAGGCCTCCGTCGGGGGAAAGATGAGCGCCTCCGAGAAGGCGGCGGTCGGTGGCGCCGGGGATCCGGGCGGTGGTGGCGGGGGCGGCGGCGGAGCCACGAGCAGCCCCGCGGCGGGCGGGGCGTCGGACCCGAACGCCTCCGCGGGAGCGTCGAGCCTCTCGGACGCGGTCGCGAGCGACGACAGCGGCAGCAACCGGCTGCGGCGCGCCGCGGCGATCGCGATGCTCGTGCTCGGCGCGCTGACGCTCGGCTACTTCGCGTTCAAGGTGAAGCGCGCAACGCGCGTCGAGCCTCGCTGACGCGTCACCCGCGGCCGAGGAGCCTCGCGAGCACTCGCCCCCAGACACTCGACGGCGTCGGGGTCGCGGCCGTAGCCGACGTCGAAGGCGGCGGCAGCGGCGTCGGGCGCGACGCGACCGGCCGTACCCTCGACGCGATCGCGTGCTGGTCGGCCGCGGCGAGCGACACTCCGCACGCGACGCACGCGCGCGCCCCCGGCGGGTTCGCGGCGCGGCACATCCCGCACGCGACGGGCCCGCGCGCGTAGGCCATCGACGGCGCGATCTGCGTCGTCTTGTCGCGCTCGAACGAGCCGAGCGGCCGCGGCGCGCGCGACGCCGACTCCGGCCGCACCCGCGTGCGCGTCTCGTCGACGTCGGTGACGTCGTCGAAGCTCGGCGGGGCCACGCGCGTCTTGTCCCAGCTCCCGAGATCGTCGTCCACGTTCTCGAACTCGAAGCTCGGGAGCGCCCCGAGGTCGTCGGCCGCGGCCCGTAGCGCCGACGCGACGTCGCGCATCGACGCGAACCGATCGGCCGGCGCCTTCGCGAGGCAGCGGAGGACCACCTCGTCGACCGCCTTGGGGATCTGGGCGTCGGGCACGCGCGCCCGCAGCGACTCCGGGGCGCGGTTCAGGTGGTTGTGGATGAGCGCCGGCGCGCCCGAGACCGGGAAGACGGCGGAGCCCGCGAGCGCCTTGTAGAGCAGCGCGCCGAACGCGTAGACGTCGGTGCGCGCGTCCACCGGACGCGCCGCGATCTGCTCGGGCGCCATGTACTCGACCGTCCCCACGAGCATGCCCGTCCGCGTGAGCTGGGTCTCTCCGTCGGCGTACATCGACTTCGCGACGCCGAAGTCGAGCACCTTCGCGTAGAGGTCGTCGCCGGCGCGGCGCACGAGCATCACGTTCGCGGGCTTGAGGTCCCGATGGACGATGCCGGCGAGGTGCGCCACGTGGAGCGCCTCGCAGATCTGCGCCCCGACGTGCACCGCGCGCGCGTACGGCAGCCGCCCCTCGCGCTTCAGCCGCGCCGAGAGCGACTCGCCGTGGAGGAGCTCCATCACGAAGAAGAGCTCGCCCGCTTCGTGCCCGAGATCGTAGACCTCGACGATGTGCTCGTGCCGGAGGCGCGCGGTGTTCTTCGCCTCGCGCAGGAAGCGCCCGGCCACGGCGTCGTCGATCTCGACGTCGACCATGCCCTTGATCAGCTTGACCGCCACCGGTCGCTGCATGTGCACGTCGAGGGCCCGGTAGACGACGCCCATACCGCCCTGGCCGAGCCTCGCCTCGAGCCGGTAGCGGTCGCCCAACATGCGGGGCAGCGCGTCGTCGACCTCCAGAGTCATCCGCCCCCCAAGGCTAGCGCGACGGGGCGGGCACGCCGAGCCCCGAGCCCAAGCGGCTCGGGGACACGAGGCGCGCGCCGCTCAATCAGCCTGCGGCGCGACGGGCCCGCACGCGGGGCGCGGTGACGCGGTCTTTGGCGGCGCCGAGCGACGCCGGGCGGCTCGTCTTGAGGTTGACCTCCGAGCGACGCGGCTCTCGCGACTTGGGCAGGTTCGCGTGGAGACGCGCACCTTGGAGGATGTTCTCGCACAACGTCGCATAGTCGAGGCCGGCCGAGGCCGCGATCTTCGGGAGGAGCGAGGTCGGCGTCATCCCCGGCAACGTGTTGACCTCGAGGACGTATTCGTTCTCGCCCTCGGTGACGAGGAGGTCGACGCGGCAGGCGCCGGAGCAGCCGAGCGCCCGGACCGCGCGCTCGGCGAGGTTCATCACCCCGCGGACGCGCGTGGCGGCCATCTCGGGCGGGCAGATGTATTCGGTCTGACCGGGCGTGTATTTGGCGCGGTAGTCGTAGAGGCCGCTCTTCGGCACCACCTCGATCGCGCCGAGGACCCGGCCGTCGAGGATGCCCACGTGGATCTCGCGGGCGTGGATGAACCGCTCCACGAGCGCGCTCGTGTCGTGCTCGAGCGCGAGCTCGATGCCCGAGCGAAGCTCGGCGAGGTCGGTGGCCTTCGTGAGGCCGACGCTCGAGCCCTCGCCGCGCGGCTTCACGATCGCGGGGAAGCCGAAGCAGTTGTGGAGCTCGGCGAGCTCGTCGAGGTGCTCGCGCTCCGCCACGTAGTACGGCGGCGTCGGCACGTTGTGCAGGCGGAACATCTCCTTGGCCTTGAGCTTGTCCATCGCCAGCGCCGACGACAGGACGCTCGAGCCCGTGTAGGGGATGCCGAGGAGCTCGAGCAGGCCCTGGACGCAGCCGTCCTCGCCGCCCCGACCGTGGAGCGCCAAGAACGCCACGTCGATGTTCGCCTCGCGGATCTGCTCGTCGTATCCGCGCCCGTTGCCGCCAAGGACGACCTTGGCCACGTCGTAACCCAAGCTCGTGAGCGCCTCGGCGACCCCCTCACCGGTGCGCAAGGACACCTCGCGCTCTGCGCTGTGTCCCCCCATCAGAACCCCTACACGCTTTCCCTTCATCGTGAACCTCGACTGTCGGGGGTTTCCAAGTCTCGAGCCAAGACGAAACGCGAGTCGTTTCGCGACATTTCGAAGCGGCGGGCGTGTCCGACCACCCACAGGCGGAGGGAAACGCGGACGCACTTGGGGCACCTAACAGGGCGCGCGTCGAGGGGTCAACTTTCTTGGGCGCGAGGCGCATCCGCTGCGCCCGGGAAGGCTTGATACCCGGGGTCAACTCTGACCAGCAGCACCTTGAATGAACGGGCTTTTTGGCCGCTTGAGCCGAGCCTCCCGTCCCCGGAGGCCCGTGCGCGCTTTTCGCGCCCCTCGCCACCCACGTTTCGGGGTCAGTCGAGCTCGAGCATGACGGCGGTGATGTTGTCTTTGCCGCCTCGCTCGTTCGCCAGGTCGATGAACCGCTTGACCGCCTGAGCGCCGCCGAGGCCGACGATCGGGGGGATGTCGCTCTCGCGCAGGTAGCCGTGGAGGCCGTCGCTGCAGAGGAGGAAGCGGTCGCCGGTCTGCAGGTGAACGAGGCCGGTGTCGACCTGGACGTAGTCGCGGTTGCCGACCGCGCGGGTGATCACGTTGCGGTGAGGCGACTTCTTCGCCTCCTGCGGGGTGATGAGGCCTTGCTTCAACTGCCACGCGATGAGCGTGTGATCTTCCGTCAGTTGTTCGACGTTCGGACCGTTGACCTTGTAGATGCGACTGTCGCCGACCTGCGCCGTCACCGCGTATTCGCCGAGGACGAGCAGCGAGCTCAGCGTCGTGCCCATCCCGCTCTTCTGGCGGTCGAGCTCGGCCATCGAATAGACCATGTACGTGGCCGCCTGGATCGAGCTCTCCATGAGCCGGCACGCGGCGCGGACGTCCTCTTCCACCGGCGGATGGGCGAGCTCGTGCAGCGTCGAGATGCCGCGCTTGACCATGCCGTAGACGGTCTCGACCGCCTCCTGGCTCGCGATCTCTCCGGCCGCGTGCCCGCCCATGCCGTCACCGACGATGTACAGGCCCAGGCGATCGTCGAAGAAGTACGCGTCCTCGTTGGAGGTTCGCTTGCGGCCTACGTCGGACAGCCCGGTGCCGGTTCTCGTGAGACGCTTAAGTGCGGGCTCCCCAGACATCCTTCGCTCTCTCGACCCAATCCAGAAACGCCAACGGACGGCGGCTCAGGCAACGGCTTAACTATAACAGCCTCCCAGGCCCTCTCGGCTACTCGCTTTTTGCGGGTTCACGAAAATCACGTTTGGGCGTCGATTTGACGAGGCTGACGAGGCACGCCCACGCGAGCCGGCGGGAGGAGGGTCAGGCCGAGACGGGCGATGGGGCCTTTTGCCCCCTGGCCCCTCGCTCCCGCTCGGCCGCGCGCGCCGCCACCCCCCGCGACGCGCCGGGCCCCCTCTTGCGATGGCCACGCGGCGCGAGACCCGCGTAGTCTCCGGGCCATGCGCTCGCAGGTCCTCCCCTGGTCGCCGCTCCGCAAAGGTCGCCTCGGCGGCGCCGAGCTCGCCCTCGCCGGGCTCGTCATCGCCGTCGTGGCGATGATGATCGTCCCGCTGCCGACGCCGCTCCTCGACGTCCTCATCGCGACCAACCTGTCGCTCGCGGTGGCGATCCTCTTGGTGGTCCTCTACGTGTCCGACGCGCTCGCGATCGCGACCTTCCCCACCATCCTCCTCCTGACGACGCTCTTCCGGCTCGCGCTCAACGTGTCGTCCACCCGCCTCATCTTGCTCCAGGCCGACGCCGGCGAGGTGATCAAGGCCTTCGGCGGCTTCGTCGTCCGGGGCAACTACGTCGTCGGCGGCGTCGTCTTCCTCATCCTCACCATCATCCAGTTCATCGTCATCGCGAAGGGCTCGGAGCGCGTGGCGGAGGTCGGCGCCCGCTTCGTCCTCGACGCCATGCCAGGCAAGCAGATGGCGATCGACGCGGAGCTCCGCTCGGGGACGATCGACGGCAACGAGGCGCGCAGGCGCCGGCGCGCGCTCGCCCGCGAGAGCCAGTTCTACGGCGCGATGGACGGCGCGATGAAGTTCGTGAAGGGCGACGTCGTCGCGTCCCTCGTCATCGCCGTCATCAACGTCGTCGGCGGCCTCGTCATCGGCGTCGTGCAGCGGGGAATGACCCCGGTGGACGCGCTGAAGCGCTACGGCCTCCTCACCATCGGCGACGGGCTCGTCTCGCAGATCCCAGCCCTCATCCTCTCCACCGCCGCCGGCGTCCTCGTCACGCGCGTCGCCAGCGAGTCCGAGGACTCGGCGCTCGGCGAGGAGCTCGCGAGCCAGGTGTTCGGCATGCCGAAGGCGCTGACCGTCGCCGCGGTCTTCGTCCTCCTCTTGGCGATCGTTCCGGGCCTGCCCGCGCTCCCGTTCGTCGTGATCGGCGGCCTCTTCCTGGTGATCGCGCGCGCGCGATCGAAGCAGATGCGCCGTGAGGCCGCGCAGCCCGAGCCCGCGGCGCCGGCCCCGGGGGCGAAGCGTGCCGGGCCCCGCTTCGTCCCGATGGTGGTCCCCTGGAGCGTCGATCTCGCCGACGATCTCGCGGACCTCACGAGCGATCGCGGCGGCGAGGAGACCCCCACCCTGCGCGACGCCCTCGGCTCGCTGCGGGAGTCGCTGTTCGCCGAGCTCGGCGTACCCCTCCCCGCGGCGCGGATCGCCCGCTCGGAGGAGCTCGGACCGCGGACGGTCGTGCTCTCGCTCTTCGAGGTCCCCGCCAAGGTCCTCGTCGTGCCGCCGTCGGACGACCCCGCCGCCGGCGTGGCCATGATCACCGCCGAAGCCGGCGAGCTCCTCCGCGGCCGCGCCGCCGACTTCCTCGGCCTCGCCGAGACGCAGCGCCTCCTCGACGAGCTGGAGCAGATCGCCCCCGCGGTCGTGCGCAACGTGATCCCGAAGCCCGTGTCCCTGCCCTTGCTTGCCGACGTGCTGCGTAGGCTCGTCGAGGAGCGGGTCAGCGTCCGCGATCTGCGCGGGATCCTCGAGGGGCTCGCGGCCTACGCGGGGACCGAGAAGGACCCGCTGAACCTCGCCGAGCTCACCCGAGGCCAGCTCCGGCGCGCCATCACCTTCCGCCTCACCCAGGGCGCCTCGACGCTCGGCGTGATCACCCTCGATCCCACCATCGAAGACACCATCCGCCGGGCCATCACGCGCACCCAAGCGGGCGCGTTCCTCACCCTCGCCCCCGCCGCCGCGCGCGACGTCGTCCAGTCGGTGCGGCGCGCGGTCGGCGAGGCCGCGGTCCACGGCGGTACGCCCGTCATCCTCACCCAGCCCGACATCCGGCGCTTCGTGAAGAAGCTCGTCGAGACCGACGTGCCGACGGCGCAGGTGACGAGCTTCGCCGAGCTGTTGCCCGAGGTGAGCCTGCGACCCCTCGCGCGCGCGCACCTCGGCGGCATCGGCTGAGGGCCGAGCCCCGCGCCGTCAGACGCGCTGGCGGACCATCTTCCGCGGCACGATCCCGAGCCGCATCACCATCTGCTTGGCCTCGCGCTCGAGCAGCGGGTGGATCTTCTTCTGGCCGACGAACATGCCCAGGAGGTGGGGGTTCATCTCGGCGAGCTTCTTCAGCGCCCGCGACGCGCCCTTCATGTCGTTCGACCCGGCGTAGGCGAACGCCCGGGCGCGCCACATCTGCGCCCGCAGCTCGGCGAGCTCGTCGTCCTCGGGGTTGAAGAGCTCGAGGGTGTCGACCGCCTTCTTCGCTTGCCCGGTCCGCGCCCAGGCCTCGCTGGCGACGGTCGCGAACATCGCGCGCGTCTTCGGCTCTTGCTGCTTGCCGAGATCGAGCTTGTCGGCGAGCGCCCGCGCCTCCTGGACCTCGCCGATGGTGAGGTGGATCATCGCCCGCATCGCCCGGACCTGCGCCGCGATCGGCGCCATCACCTTGTCCAGGTTGACGCCCTCGAGGGTCGCGAGCGCGGCCCGCGGGTCCTCCTGCATCTGCAGCTGCGCCTTGGCGATGACGGCGGTGGTGTCGTCCTTCTTGAAGTCGCTCTCGAGCCGAGCGAGCGCCTCCTTGCGCCCCTCCTCGGTGTCGGCGCCCTTGAGCAGCGCGCCGATCGCCTGGGTCTTGTCGAGGTAGCGCTTCACCCAGATGGCCGCGCCGGCGGCGGCGACGGTGACGACCGCGGCCACGATCTTCACCCACCAGAAGCTCGCCGGCACCACGAACGCGATGATCCACACGAGCACGACCACCGCGCCGCCGCGGAGGTAGAGCTTCTTCAGATCGAACGGCGGCCGCTCCTCGCCCTTCGTGAGCTCGCGAAGCTCCCGCTGGACCTCCTCCTTGTCCTTCTTCTTCTTCTTCTTGTTGGAGGGGGCCGCCGACGGGCGGAGGCTCGGCTTCTTGTCGTCGCGATCGTCTTCGCTCACGCGGGGCGGAATACCGCGACGCGGCAGGGGGCGCAAACGGACTCGTTTTTGCCAATTATTTCATGAACTTCTCACGCCGGCGCCGGGGCGCGCTCGCCGGGGAGATCCGCGAACGCGGGGTAGAGCCTGCGCCACGCGTCGTCGAGGTGCTCCGGCATCACCCGCACTCCGGCGATGACGGGCATGAAGTTGGTGTCGCCGGCCCACCGAGGGACGACGTGCCCGTGGAGGTGATCGTCGACGCCCGCCCCCGCGGCCTTGCCCAAGTTGAAGCCGACGTTCATCCCTTGGGCGCCGGTCGCGCGTCGCAGGCGCGACTCCGTCTGCCGCAGGAGCGTCGTGAGCGCGCCGTACTCCTCGTCGGACAGATCGTCCAGGCTCGCGACGTGGCGGCGCGGCGCGACCAGGAGGTGGCCCGCGGTGAAGGGGTACCGGTTGAAGATCACCATCGCGTGCGGCTGCACCACGAGCACGAGGTTCTCGCGGAACGCCGCGGGGACGCGCGGGTGCTCGCAGAAGAAGCAGCCGGCTTGCTTCGGACCCGTGATGTAGTCCATGCGCCAAGGCGCCCAGAGCGGGTTCGTCATGGGTGCACGTTACGACGACCGCGGCCCCGCGCGGAAGTGCCGGCGTCAGTCGCGCGCCCAGCGCTTCTCGACGAGCGGGTACAGGAGATCCCCCATCACCCGGATCTGGGCGATGTGATCGCCTTGCTTGTCGCCCTCGTACCCCCAGACGTGGAAGCTCGACTGGTGCACCTCGTAGGTCGGGATCATCCCCTTCTGCGGCCCCACCGTCACCGAGGGCGGCGCCCGCGTGACGCGGAGGATCGACAGGAGCTCCGTCGTCGTCTCCTCCACCGTCGGATAGGTGAACGTGGGCACGCGGGCGTGGGTGAGCCCGAGGAGCTTCTCGCCCCGGAGCGCGGCCTGCGCGTACGCGAGGAGCGAGTCGAGCGGCTTCATGTTCGGCGTCTTCTTCTCGCGATCGGCCCAGGAGGTGAAGAGCCCGTCGGCGACGACCACGGCGTCGATCGCGCGCCGCCGCTCCTCGTCGTCGATCACGCCCTTGACCGAGGCGAAGCCCGCGCTCCACGCCGACAGCGCGACGCGCCCGAGCCGCCCGTTCGGCGCGCGGCCGCTGGTCGCGACCGCCTGCTCCACCTCCGCGAGGAGCTTCTCCCACGACCCCTTGGCGCGGAAGGCGCCGCCGTAGGGATCCGAGCCGACGCCGAGGTTCACGCTCGCCACCACCGCCGCGAGGTTCGCGCGGGTGACGCTCGACTCCTGGTTCTGCGGGCCGCCGTGGAAATGGATCAGGAGGTCCCAGCGCCCGTCCACCACCCGGAGCTCCGGGGGCACGTAGACGTGGACCGAGCCCGCCATGGTGCGGACCGCGGCGCCGGCGCGGCGCTCCACGACGTGTTTGGGGGCCGGCGGCGGGTGCGCCTCCGGCGTCGGCGGGGGCGGCGGCGGCGTCGGCTCCTTGCAGCCCGGCTCCGCGAGCGCGCCGGCCGCGAGGGCGACGAGTACGGCCGATGCGCGCTGGAGTCGCCCCACCCCATGTTTGTGCCACCGGCGGCGACAAAACGCAAAAACCCGAGTCGCGTGCAGAGTGCACACGACCCGGGCTTCGCGTCTTCGCAGACCGAGGGCGGTCTACTCGTCCTTGTCTTCGGCCTTCACGTTCAGCTTGTCACCGAGCTTCTGCTTGATGAGCTCGCCGATCGTGCCGCCGGTCTTCTCGTCGGCCGACTTCTTCGGGGCCTTGGACTCGCGCTTCTCGGTCTTGGGCTGGATGCTGACGCCCTCGCCGATGCGCATCGACAGCGTGACCCGACGGTCCTGCGAGTCGATGTTGGCGATCTCGGCGTCGAGCTCGTCGCCGACCTCGAACGCGCGGGTCTCGCCCGCCTCGTTCTTCGGCTCCACGAGGTCACCGGTGGGGATGAGCCCCTCGATGCCGTCGCGGATGCGGACGAACACGCCGTAGTCGACCAGCGAGATGACCTTCGCGTGCACGACCTTGCTCGGAGGCAGCTCGCTGAAGATCGTCGGCCACGGGTCGTCGAAGAGCTGCTTGATGCCGAGGGAGACCTTCTTCTCGTCGTGGTTGATCGAGAGGATGATCGCCTCGACGTCGTCGCCCTTGTGGTACAGGTCGGCCGGGTTGTTGACCTTGGCCGTCCACGAGAGGTCGCTCTTGTGGACCATGCCGTCGACGCCCTCTTCGATGCCGATGAAGACGCCGTAGTCGGTGATGCTCCGCACCTTGCCCGCGATCTTGTCGCCGGGCGAGTACTTCTCGGTGAAGAGGCTCCACGGATCGGGCTCGAGCTGCTTCAAGCCGAGGCTGATGCGCTTCTGCTTCGCGTCGACCTCGAGCACCTGGCACTCGATCGTCTGGCCGACCTCGAGGAGCTTCGACGGGTGCTTGACCTTCTTGGTCCAGCTCATCTCGCTGACGTGGATGAGACCCTCGACGCCCGGCTCGAGCTCCACGAACGCGCCGTAGTCGGTGATGCTCATCACCTTGCCGCTGACGCGCTTGCCCGCGGGGTACGCCTCTTCGGCGTGGTTCCACGGATCTTCCTGGGTCTGCTTGAGGCCGAGGGAGACGCGCTCGGTCTCGGGGTTGTACTTGAGGACCTTGACGGTGACCTCGTCGCCGACCTTGAAGAGCTCCTCCGGGTGGTTGACCCGGCCCCAGCTCATGTCGGTGATGTGGAGCAGGCCGTCGATGCCGCCGAGATCCACGAACGCACCGTACTCGGTGATGTTCTTGATCACGCCGCGGACGACCTTGCCCTCCTCGAGGGTCTCGAGGGTCTTGGTCTTCTGCTCGTCGCGCTCCTTCTCGAGGAGCACGCGGCGCGACAGGACGATGTTGCCGCGCTTCTTGTTGAACTTGATGACCTTGAACTGGTAGCTCTGGCCGATCAGCTTGTCGAGGTTGCGGATCGGGCGGAGGTCGACCTGCGACCCCGGGAGGAACGCCTTCACGCCGCCCTTGATGGTGACCGAGAGGCCGCCCTTCACGCGCTGGCTGATGGTCCCGTCGATGAGCTCGTCGCGCTCGCACGCGGCCGAGATCTCGTCCCACACCTTCATCTTGTCGGCCTTCTCCTTGGACAGGAGGACCAGGCCGTCGTCGTTCTCGCGGCTCTCGATGTAGACGTCGATCTTGTCGCCGGGCTTGACGTTCATCTGCCCGGTCGCGTCGGCGAACTCGGACAGGGCGATCATGCCCTCGCTCTTGCCGCCGATGTCGACGACGACGTTGTCGCGCTGGACCGCGACCACCGTACCGGAGACGATTTCGCCTTCTTTACCGAAGTCGCCCCCCTGGAGGCTGGCTTCGAAGAGGGACGCGAAATCGGTTCCCCCTTGGGTGTGGGTTGTTTGGTTGGTCATGTGAGAATCGAGCACTTTTCGCCCCGCCGTCCCGCGGGGCGCCTTTCTCCCGTGTCGAAGGGGCGGAAATTCCGCGTTCTTCGACGGGGGCCGGCTGTTTAGCCCGAAGTCACCGCCCCGTCAAAGGGCGCCGGCGAGAAATCTCCAATCGTTTCGGACCGCTGGATTTCGTCCGGGGGCGGCCGCCCTGGGGCGTCGGACCTCCCCCGATGGCGGGCGGCGCGGCGCGGCGCCTCGGCTCGGGCGAGGACGCACTTCGGCCGTGACTTTGCCGCCGTGACCGGGGATACCCCACGCATGCGCATCGCTCCAATCGCGTCGGTCGCCGCCCTCCTCGCGCTCTCCTCGTGCTCGAGGAGCACCCGACCGGTGAACGAGGAGGACCGCGCCCAAGCCAAGTCGCGGTGCCAGACCTCGCCGAAGAAGGACGCGGTCTACAGCCCGGAGCTCTCCAAGGCCATGACCGACGACCTCGCCGCTCGGTGCGCCGCGGACAAGGAGGCCTGCAGCCGCTTCGACGGCACCGTGGTCCGCGTCTGCTCGTACAAGAACGCGCGCGCGCAGATCCTCGTCTCCGACGCCGTCGAGGTCTACTCGTCGGTCGGGCCGGGGGACGACCTCGCGCTGCGCCAGCTCTGCGGCATGATGCGCTCGGTGAAGGACGTCGGCTTCCTCGAGGACGTCGACGTCTACGTCGCGCGCGGCGGCGATCCGTATTGGGGGAAGTCGTGGCGAATCCGGTGCGCCCAAGGCTCGGGCAGCGGCGGCGAGCACCGCTGACCGCGCCCTACTGCGCCGGGTAGCCGGCCGGATCGACCTCGACGCCGGTCGCGCGCGGGAGCGCCTCGAGGAGCGAGGCGGGGAGCGCGACCTGGACGACCACCGTGGTGGGCTCGCGGCGGAGCTTCGCGTCCTTCAGGAACTCCCAGCGCTTCTTGCCGTCGTTCTTGAACGCCTCGAGGATCTGCTCGACGCTGCGCTCCGACCACGCCGTCGCCTCGTCGTCGTTGTAGTCGAGGCGGATCTCGACGCCCTGCTTGTCGGGCTTCACGAGGAGCGTGAGCGCGCGGAGCTTGTTGCCGACCTTGGCGAGGCGGCCTCGTGACAGGCCAGGGACGCGCTCGACGAGGGACGCGCCGTCCACCCGGAACGACACGAGCGCGCTCCGGTCGATCGCCGGCTCGGGGCGCTTCTGCGGCGTGGCGAAGGCTTGCCGGGCCCGCTCGCGCGCCGCGCCGAAGACGACCACCCAGGTGCGATCCGGCAGGACGTAGAGCCCCGCGTTGCTGGACGGATCGCTCCGGACGTACTCCTTGACGCGGCCGTCCTTGGCGAGGTGCCACAGCACCGCCCGCCCCTCGCTCACCTTCGCCGGGTCGTGCCCCGCCTTGACGCCGCGGATCACGAGGACCCCGCCGCCCGAGCGCGCGCCGGCGCCCATGATCACCTCGTCGGCGTCCTCGAGCACCCGCATCTGCGAGAGGTCGCTCGACACGCCGCGCGCGACCGCGGCTCGGAAGGAGCTCTTGGCGAGCTCGCCGTACACCGCGTCGGACTTGAGCGCGTTCGGCTTCGCGTAGAAGAGCACCTCGGGGACGCCGTCGAAGACGTCCTGCCAGTAGATGCCGACGTCGGGCTGCACCTTGACCGGCTCCGGCTTGGGGCCGCAGCCCGCGCTCGCCGTCGCCGCGATCGCCGCCAGGACCGCGAGCACCGCCGACGCGCGCCTCATCGCGATCGCTCCTCCACCAGGGCCCTCATCTTCGAAACCACCTCTTCGATGGTCATGTCGGAGGAGTCGAAGAGCACCGCGTCGTCGGCCTGACGGAGGGGCGCGATCGCTCGCCCCGAGTCCTTGGCGTCGCGCGTCTGGACGTCGGCGAGCGTCTCCTCGAAGGTGACCTTCTGACCTTTCGCGGTCAGCTCGTCGAAGCGACGCCGCGCCCTCACCTCGGGGGTGGCGGTGAGGAAGAGCTTCACCTCGGCGTCGGGGAACACCACCGTGCCGATGTCGCGCCCCTCGAGGACGACGCCGCCCGTCGCGCCGGCCTTGCGCTGCATCGCGAGGAGCACGTTGCGGACGCCCTGGTGAGCCGACACCGTGCTCGCGCCGAGCGACATGTCCGGCGTGCGGATCGCCTCCGAGACGTCTTCGCCGGACAGCCGCACGCCCATCGAGCCGTTCGGCGCGGGGTAGACGTCGAGCGCGTGATCGGCGACGAGGCCCTCGGCGAGCGCGGTGACGCGCGGGCCGTCGTCCCACGACACGCCCGCGCGCCGAGCCGCGAGGGCCACCGTGCGGTAGATCGCGCCGGTGTCGACGAGGAGAAACCCGAGCTCACTCGCGAGCTTACGGGCGATGGTGCTCTTTCCGGCCCCGGCGGGGCCGTCGATGGCGACGATGGGGCGCGGGCGGCGTGTCACGGCGCCGATGGATACCACGAGCGCGCAGCCGCCAAAAGCGCGCGCGCTGCGTCAGCGCGCCGTCCGCCGGAAGACCACGGTGCGCCGGCCCTTGGGCGCCGCCGGGAGCCGGGCCGCCGACGTGACCGTGACCTTCTCGAGGGGCTTCAGCGGGATGATGCGCGGGGGATCGGCGAGCGTCCACGCCGGGCCGTCGGTGTAGGGGACGACCCAGGGATCCGCGGGCTGCGTCGCCACCACCACGACCGCGTCCTCGTTGCTGCGACCGAGGACGGTGGCGCCGGTCGGCAGCTCGGTGACGCCCTCGAGGATGGTGGGCTCGAAGCCGCCGCGGCGGAGGCGACGCGCGAGGGACACCAGCGCGACCTCCGCCTTGAGCGCGACCGGATCGCTTACGCCGGCGAACGCCGTGAGCCAAAACGGCAGCTTGGCCCGGGCGACCCCGCCCGCGAGCTCGGCCTGCGCGAGGCTCCACTGGTGCGGCCCCGAGAAGACGCAGATCGACTCGCGCGTGCGGGGGTCGAGGGGCGGATCGCAATACGAATACACGTCGGTCTGCGCGTCCGCGGTGAGCGCGCCCGGGCTCGCGAACGAGACCGCGACGACGCGCGCCTCCGGGGCCTTCGGGACGTCGGGCGCCGT
>JAEUKG010000602.1 GCA_016794325.1 Myxococcales bacterium
CCCCGACGCCGGCGCGCCCGTCGCCCAAGCCGACGGTGGCGCTCACGCCCCCCGCCCGGCCGCGCCCGAAGACGAAGACGCGAAGATGATCGCCAAAATGTTGAAGAGAGTCGCGGCGATCCGCGGCCTCCCGGCGAAGAAGGCGGTGCCGGGCGTCAGCCTCGGGCGCAGCGCCCTCATCGGCAAGATCAAAGACAAGGTCGCGCGCGAGATCCCCGCCGAGGTCATCGTCCACGAGGGCGAGTGGCTGAAGCTCTTCGGCTTCGTGCCGGTCGAGTTCGACTATCTCGATACGATGATGAAGCTCCTCGAGGCCCAGCTCGCCGGCTTCTACGAGCCCAAAGACGGCACGATGTACCTGGCCGAGGACCTCGACGCGCTCAACGCGGAGGCGACCCTCGCCCACGAGCTCGTCCACGCCTTGCAGGACCAGCACTGGGACCTCAAGTCGCGCTCCGACTACAAGGAGGGCGCGAGCGACGAGCAGCTCGCGATGTCGGCGCTCGCCGAGGGCGAGGCCACGAGCGTGATGACCGACATCATGCTCGCCAAGATCGCGCGCGGGAAGACCGCCCTCGACGTCGACGAGGACGACTTCGAGGAGCAGCTCCTCGGCGGGATGAACCAGGGCCCGTCGGCGAAGGCGCCGCACGTCCTCCGCACGTCCCTCGCCGCGCCGTACATCGAGGGGACGCGCTTCGTCCACGCGGTGCGGCGGCAGGCGGGGTGGAAGGGCGTCGACGCGGTGTGGGCGCGGCCGCCGGTCACGACCGAGCAGATCCTCCACCTCGACAAGTGGCAGAAGAGCGAGGGGCCGCTCAACGTCCCGATCCCCACCTTCGCGACGCTCGGCGCCGGATTCAAGGTCGACATCCCGGACACGAGCGGCGAGCTCGGGATCCGCCTCGCCTTCGCCGAGTGGATGGGCGAAGACCGAGCGAAGGAGGCCGCCGCCGACTGGGGCGGCGACCGCGGCACGCTCTACCTCCGAGGCAGCGAGGTCGCGGCCGGGGTGCGCCTGCGCTACGACGCCGGGACGCCCGGGGCCAAGCGCGCGTTTGCTGCGATCGTCGCGTCGTGGCCGAAGGCGATCGGCAAGGCATCGATGCAAGATGCATCTTTCTTCTGCGTCGAGCGGAAGGACACCGGGCCGATCGCGGTGGCGCTGAAGGGCGACGACGTCTTCCTCGCCGCGGGCCCGGTGGAGACGAAGCCGCGGTGGGCGTCGAAGGGCACCTGCAAGCTCTCGAAGGCCTGGGCGGCCGAGGTCCTCAAGTAGTCACGGGTAGTCGACGACGACGTTGTCGTAGAACACACGGAACGTCGGGCACGGCTTGTTGTAGCCGCTCACCCCGAAGGAGAGCGCCGTCGTCGGCGAGTTGCCTTGGGCCGTGGGCGCGAAGGAGCGCTCGAGCCGCGCGCCGTCGACCGTCGACGACACCTTGCCCGTCAGCGGGTCCATGTCGAAGCGAACGTGCACCCACCGGTCGAACGGGAACGCAGGGCCCGAGATCGCGCTCGAGGGCACCGCGAGGGTCGTGTAGTCCGGGCCCACCGAGAAGGCGACGTTCGCGTCCAGCTCCCCGTAGAAGCCCGCGGTGAAGATGCCGGCGTTGATGTCGGCGGCCTTGAAGTCGGGCTGCTCCAGGAACACGTCGAACTCGGTCACGACCCGCCTCCAGGGGGCGGTGCGGGAGTGGATCACCACCGCGTATTCGATCGTGCTCTCGCGGCGCCCGAGCGTGGTCCGCAGCGACTTCGGCGCCGAGCGCGAGCGCTCGGACGCCGCGACCACCTCACCGACCGGGCCGATGACCTGGTTGTCGAACCCCGCGAGGTAGGCCCCCTCGTCGAAGTCCGCGCAGAGCGCGTGGCCGTGACCGGGCGCGCAGAAGCGCGTGACGGCCGCGTCGGCGTCGGCGGACGCGTCCCCACCC
>JAEUKG010000653.1 GCA_016794325.1 Myxococcales bacterium
GCCCGACGAGGGACTTGTGCGCGAGCCGCGAGGCGAGCTCAGCGACGCGCGCCTCGTCGGGGCCGCGCCACGCGAGATCGCCGAGCCCCTCGGCGAGGGGGACGTCGGTCACGAGCGTCGCGAGGCGCTTGTAGAGGGCGACGTCCACGCGGCCGGCGCGAAGGGTCTCGGCGAGCCGGTCCTTGCCGCGCACGGGGACGTCCCACGCCCCCGCGTCGTCGGGGATCGCCTCGATCGAGCCGTAGCGCGCGAGGAGCGCCGCCGCCGATTTGTCGCCGAAGCCCGCGAGCCCGGGGATGCCGTCGGCGGTGTCGCCGACGAGGGCGAGCCAATCGGGGACGCTCGCCGGCGCGATGCCCCGCGCGGCGCGCAGCGCGGGCTCGTCCACCACCTTGCGGCGGATCCGATCGACGAGCACGACGCGGTCCCCGCGGACGACGGCGCCGAGGTCCTTGTCGGGCGAGAGGATGCGCACCTGCTCGACGTCGTCCGCGTAGCGCACCGCCGCGGTCGCGAGCGCGTCGTCCGCCTCGTATCGGCCCATCGACCACACTGTCACACCCAGGGCGCGACAGACCTCCTCGGCGAGATCGAACTGCCGTCGCAGCTCGGGGGGCACGCCCTCGTCGGACTTGTACCCGTCGAAGAGGTCGTTGCGGAAGCTCCGGATCGGGTTGTCGAAGGCGATGGCGACGTGCGTCACGGCCTCCTCCCGCTCCCCGAGCAACGTGACGATCTGGCCGGCGAGGCCGACGGTCGCCTTCACGTCCTGGCCGTCGCGGTCGCGGTGGCCCGGCCTCGGCGAGAAATGAGCGCGATACAGCTCGAAGGTGCCGTCGACGACGTGGAGCCTCACGCCGCCATCTTCGCCTCCCCGGCCGGAGTCTGGTAGCATGAAGTCGCAACGGTGGCGCTCGAAACGCGTGGAAAATCACGGATCGGCGCGACGATCCGCGGCAAGTGGCGTGTCGACGCCCAGCTCGGCCGCGGGTCGATGGCCACGGTGTACGCTGCGACCCACCGCAACGGCACGCGCGTGGCGCTGAAAATGCTCCACCCCCACCTCTCGCGCGACGAGAGCGTTCGCACCCGATTCCTCCGCGAGGGCTACCTCGCGAACCGCGTGAACCACCCGGGGACGGTGCGCATCACCGACGACGACGTGTCCGAGGACGGATGCGCCTTCTTGGTGATGGAGCTGCTCGAGGGGGAGACCCTCGACCAGCGGCGCCGGAGTCGCGGTGGGACGCTCCCGGTGGCCGACGCCCTCGCGATCTTCGACGAGCTGCTCGACATCGTGGGCGCGGCGCACGACCAGGGCCTGGTGCATCGCGACCTCAAGCCCGACAACATCTTCCTCACCGCGGGCGGCGCCGTGAAGGTGCTCGATTTCGGCGTCGCCAACGTCTGGGACGGGCAGCGCTCGAGCGAGATGACGATGACGGGGATGGTCATCGGCACCCCTTCGTTCATGCCCCCGGAGCAGGCGCTCGGGCGCCGCGACGCCGTCGACAAGCGGAGCGACCTCTGGGCGCTCGGGGCGTGCCTCTTCACCGCCATCACCGGGGAGCCCGTCCACCCCGAGGTCGGCAGCGCTCACCTGAAGATCCTCATCACCGCGCAGCAGCCCGCGCGCTCGATCGGCGCCGTCTTGCCGAACCTGCCGCCGGCGGTGGTGGGCCTCGTCGACCGCGCGCTCGCGTTCGAGAAGGACCACCGGTTCCCCGACGCGAGGGCGATGAAGCGCGCCCTCGCCGAGGCGCGCGCCGACCTCGCCGGCGCGCCCGACTCGATGAGCGAGCGCACGCGCATCCGCCCCGACGCCGCGTCGCTGGCGCGAGCGCTCGACGACCGCGCCCGCGCGGCTCCCCGGGCGAACGACCGGGCCGACCGCGATCCGGCGACGATGCGCGAGCTGCCGTCGATCACCGACGACGACGAGCCGTCGACAGAGCGTATGGGGATAGTCGCTTCGCCCGAGGAGTCGGTGGTCACCTCCGCCCCGGTCTTTCCGCTCGTGACCCCCGCCCCTCCGGCGCAGGCCGCCAAGTCGCCGACGCAGCCCGCGCCGCCGATCCCGGGCTCCCTGACGCCGCCGCCGCCGCAGGCGAACCTCGTCCCTTCGGCCTTCCCGCCGCACACCCCGTTCGGGCGGAGCTCCTCGCCGCCCCAGGCGCCCCCGCCGAACCCCCACCCTCCCGACCCGAGGATGACCACCGGGGCGGCGTTCGCGCAGACGGCGCTCGCGGGCGTGCCCGCAGCCGCCAGCCCCCTCGCGAGCACCTCGATGGCGAGCCCGGGGCCCGCGATGCCGACGAGCGCAGGGGCCCCGGTGATGAGCTCCGGGCCGCCGTACGCGAGCGCTCCGCCGTACGCGCCCGTCCCGAGCGCCCCGCGCGTGCCCCACTTCTCGACGCCGCACGCGATGACCTCGGGCCCGCCAGCGCCTCTCCGCTCGCAGCTCGAGGCGCCGCCGCCGATGACCGGAGGCGGGCTCCGGTTCCTCGTCCCCGTCGGTCTCGTCGCCGCGGCGATCGTCGGCGGCTACGTCCTGTATGCTCGCCGACTCCCGCGACCGGCGGCCGTCGCGGCGGCCTCGGCGAGCGTCCGCCCCTCGGCGTCGGGCGCCTCGAGCGGCCTCGCGGGCGCCTCGAGCGGCCTCGCGAGCGCCACGGCGACGCCGAGCGCCGTGGCCGCCACCGGGCCGAGCGCGAGCGTCCCGTCGCCGCCGAGCGCCGCCGTCGCCACCGTCCCGGAGCCCCTTGCGACCGCCGCGGTCGCGACCGGGCGTCCGCGCGTCCGACCGCGCCCTCAGCCCTCGGCGGCGGCCACGGCCGAGCCCCCCCCGAGCGCCGCGCCGTCGGCGGCGACACCGCCCACCACGACGGCGAGCGCGCCGCCGCCGCCGCCGCCCACCGCGACCGATCCCAAGCCCCAGCCGCTCCTGCCGACGCCGCCCGCCGATCCCGAGTAGCGGGTCAACGCCACTTGAAGAGCTTGATCGCCAGGAGGAACGAGCCGGTCCCCCACGCGACCATCACGAGGAGCGGCCGCGCGATCTGCGCGAGGCCGGCGCCGTCGAGCATGATGGCCCGCTGGGCGTCGATGAGGGCGGTGAGCGGGAGCGCGTGGATGATCGGCTGGATCGCCGCGGGGTAGCGCGACGACGAGAAGAACACCCCCGAGGTAAGGTACATCGGGAACGACACCAGGTTGATCATCCCGCTGACCATCTGCGGATTGCTGGACCGGCTCGCGAGCAAGAGGCCCATCGCCGCGAACGTGAGCGCCCCGACCATGGACGCGCCGACGAAGAGCCCATACGAGCCGTGGACCTTCACCGAGAACGCGAGGCGGGCGAAGATCAGGAGCGGCGGCAGCTCGACGAAGAGGAGGAGCGCCCGCACGAGGACGAACGAGAGCAGGAAGTCCGATCGCCGCATGGGCGTCGCGATCAACCGCTTGAGGAGGCGCTTCGTGCGCATCTCGGCGAGCCCGAAGCCGATGCCCCAGAAGCCGGTGGACATCAGCCCGAGCCCGACGAGGCCCGGGATCAAGAAGTCGATGTAGCGTGAGCCAGGCTCGGTGACGAGCTCGCTCTTCGGCGTGAAGACGTCGGCCCTCCCCTCGCCCCGCTGCATCGCGTCGTCGAGGAGGGCGCGCGCGAGGCGGCTCTCGGGCCGCGTCGGGTCGAACCGGTACACCCGGCCCTCGGGGGCCGACGACACCACGACCGCCACCTTGCCGACCCGCAGCGCCTGGCTCGCCTCTTCGGTCGACATCAGCGCTGGCTTGAGATCGGTCGAGCGCTCGAGGATCGCCATCACCCGGGCGGCGTCCGGCCCGCGCTCGACGGCGCACGGGAACGCCTCCGGGTCCTGGGTGCGGAAGGCGATGCCGAGGACGATCGACATCGCCATCGGGAAGCCGAACGTCCAGAACATCGTCCCCGGCTCGCGGTAGAAGAGCTTCAGCCGAAAGAGGACGAGCTCGCGAATCGACGCGAACCGGGCGGCCCGGATGCTCTGGGTTTCACTCACGGAGCTGCCTCCCGGTGAGGTTGACGAAGACGTCCTCGAGCGTGGCGCGGTGGGTCGAGAGGTTCTCGAGCACGAGCCCGGCGGCGGCGAGCGCGGCGAGCACGCCCGGGAGCGCGACGTGGAGCTCCTCCACCGCGAGCACGAGGCGACCGGCCTGCATCTTGGCGGAGTGGACGGCCGGCAGCGAGCCGAGGGCCGCGAGGTCCGGGGCGTGCTCGGCCTCCGCGAGCGAGAGCTCGACGATCTCCTGGCCGCCGAGCGAGCGAATGAGCTCCTCCGGCGTGCCGAGGGCGATGAGCTTGCCGTGGTCCATCACCCCCACCCGGTCGCACAGCCGCTCGGCCTCGTCCATGTAGTGGGTCGTGAGCACCACCGAGCCGCCGCCTCGCTTGTAGGCGACGATGACCTCCCACAACATCCGGCGCGACTGGGGATCGAGGCCGGTGGTGGGCTCGTCGAGAAAGAGGAGGTCGGGATCGCTGACGAGCGCGCACGCGACCGCGAGCCGCTGCCGCTGGCCTCCGGAGAGCGTCTCGTATTTCGCCTTCGCCTTCTCCTCGAGCGCCACCATGCGGATGGTGTCCTCGACGTCGCGCCCCCGCGCGAAGAACGAGCGGAACAGGCGGATGGTCTCGCGCACGGTGAGCTTGTCCGGGAGGTACGTCTGCTGCAGCGAGAGGCTGATGCGCTCCCGGAGCCAGTGCTCGTCGCGCTCCCACGTCTTGCCGAGCACGAGCACCTCTCCGCTCGTGGGCTCGAGGAGGCCCTCGAGGATCTCGACGGTGGTGGTCTTGCCCGCGCCGTTCGGCCCGAGGAGGCCGAAGCACTCGCCGCGGCGCACGGTGAGGTCGAGGCCATCGACCGCGACCACCTCGTCGTACTCCTTCACGAGCCCGCGACAGCTCACCGCGTCCGGCTCGCTCACGGCGCCCCGCCTTCGCCGCCTCGACGGGGCGTCCGCGCGGAGGTCGGCGCCCGCGGGCGGCGGCGCGAGGGGTCTGGCGCTCGGTGGGGGCTCGTCATGGAAGATCGCGTAACTACGACGGAAGGTGGCCTCGTATAGCACAAACCGGCGGCGCGGGGCGCGGCTCGCCGGGCGCCGCGACGGCGAGCCTTGGCCGCCCCCTCGCGGGCCCGTATCCTCGCCGCCGATGAGCCTCGTCGACTCCCCCGCCTGGAACGCCCTCCGCAAGCACCACGCCGCGATCGGCGAGCGCCCGATGCGCGACCTCTTCGCCGAAGACCCCGAGCGCTTCGCGGCGATGTCGGCGGAGGCCGCCGGCGTCTTCGTGGACTACTCCAAGCACCGCGCGACCCGCGAGACGATGAGCCTCCTCTTCGCGCTCGCGCGTCAGGCCGGCCTCGAGGCCATGCGCGATCGCATGTTCTCGGGCGACAAGATCAACGTGACCGAAGACCGCGCCGTGCTCCACGTCGCCCTCCGGAACCGCAGCCGGCGGCCGATCCTCGTCGACGGCAGAGACGTGACCCCCGACGTCGAGCGCGTGCTCGGCCAGATGCGCGACTTCGTCGGGAGGCTCCACTCGGGGGCGTTCCGCGGGCACACGGGCAAGGCCATCACCGACGTCGTCAACATCGGCATCGGCGGCAGCGATCTCGGCCCGGTGATGGTGACGGAGGCGCTCAAGCCGTACTTCCGCCCCGGCATGCGCGCGCACTTCGTGTCGAACGTCGACGGGACCCACGTCGCCGAGACGTGCAAGCGGGTGGATCCGGAGACCACGCTCTTCGTCGTCGCGTCGAAGACGTTCACGACCCAAGAGACGCTCACCAACGCCAAGACCGCGCGCGCGTGGCTCCTCGAGCGCCTCGGCGCCGACGCGTCCGCCGTGCAGAAGCACTTCGTCGCCCTCTCGACCAACGCCAAGGAGGTCGCGAAGTTCGGCATCGACACGAGCAACATGTTCGAGTTCTGGGACTGGGTGGGCGGCCGCTACTCGCTCTGGAGCGCCATCGGGTTGCCGATCGCGTGCGTCCTCGGCATGGACCGGTTCGAGGAGCTGCTCACCGGCGCCCACGCCATGGACGAGCACTTCCGCGCCGCCCCCCTCGAGCAGAACCTCCCGGCGATCCTCGGCCTTTTGGGTGTATGGTACACGAATTTCTTCGGCGCCGAGACCCACGCCATCCTCCCCTACGACCAGTACCTCCACCGCTTCCCTGCCTACTTCCAGCAGGGCGACATGGAGAGCAACGGCAAGCGGGTCGACCGCGGCGGGGCGCCGATCACCGCGTACGCCACAGGGCCCGTCATCTGGGGGGAGCCGGGCACGAACGGGCAGCACGCGTTCTACCAGCTCATCCACCAGGGGACGCGGCTCGTCCCCTGCGACTTCATCGCCCCCGTCGAGACGCACAACCCGCTCGGCGAGCACCACGCCATCCTCCTCGCGAACTTCTTCGCCCAGACCGAGGCGCTGATGAGGGGCAAGACCGAGGCCGAGGCCCGCGCCGAGCTCGAGGCTCAGGGCCTCGGCGCCGAGCGCGTCGCCGCGCTCGCTCCCCACAAGGTGTTCCCCGGCAACCGACCGACGACGTCGATCCTCGTGCAGAAGATCGACCCGAAGACGCTGGGCGCGCTCGTCGCCCTCTACGAGCACAAGATCTTCGTCCAGGGCGTCGTCTGGAACATCAACAGCTACGACCAGTGGGGCGTCGAGCTCGGCAAGCAGCTCGCGCAGAAGATCCTCCCCGAGCTCACGAGCGCGGGCGAGGTCACCACCCACGACGCGTCGACCAACGGGCTCATCAACCTCTGGAAGAAGCGGCGCCCCGCCTGAGGCGACGGCGCTCCCCGGCGCTCAGCGGGAGTAGTGCCGCATGATGCGGCGCGCGAGCCCCGGCAGCGCGCCCGAGACGCGCGCGAGCGCCGACACGTCGCGCTGGAGGAAGTGGTGGACCCCGCGCGCGTGCGCCGCGCGCCACACCCGCTCGGCGACGTCGTCGGCCGTGAGCGAGGCGCCGAGCTTCTGCAGGCTGGTGGCGGGCTGGCGCTGGCTGCGCACCATCTCGGTGTCGACGTAGCCGGGCGCGACGTCGCAGACGCGGATCCCCTTGGGCTCGAGCTCGAGCTCGAGGGCCTCGGTGAGCCCGCGCACGAAGAACTTCGTCGCCGAGTAGACCGCCATCTCCGGGGTGCCGTATTGCGCCGACGCGCTCGACATCGTCACCACCGTCGGCCGCTCGCCGCGCGCCAGCAGGGGGAGCGACGCGCGGACGCCGTAGACGACGCCGAGCACGTTGATGGACACCATGCGCTCGTACTCCTCGACGGGGATGTCGGCGAAGCTCCCCATGCGCAGGATGCCGGCGTTGCCGAAGAGGACGTCCATCACCCCGCCGGTGCGCGCGCCGAAATCCGCGATCGCCCGCTCGATCGCGTCGCGCCGCGAGACGTCGGCGACCGAGAACGAGCAACTCCGGCTCCCGATCTCGTCCGCGAGGGCGCGGAGGCCGCGCTCGTCGACGTCCGAGAGCCCCACGAAGTAGCCGCCGCGGGCGAAGCGGAGCGCCGCCGCCCGGCCGATCCCCGCC
>JAEUKG010000656.1 GCA_016794325.1 Myxococcales bacterium
TCGAGCTCCCACGCCGTCGACTCCGCGGGGAGCGCCCGCGCGTAGAGCGGGTAGGCCTCCAGGAGGCGGCCCTCGTACTGGAGCGCGCGCGCTCGCGCGGCGAGGGTGAGCTGTTCGGGGGTGAGCTCCTGGCTTGGCTTCGCCGGCCGAGCCCCGGCGCCGAGCGTCGCGCTCAAGCTCCGTACGGCGTCGGCGACCGCCTGCGGCTGCGCGAGACTGAGCTCGAACTGCGTCGCGGCGAGGTGAGTGCCGGTCTCCACCTGGACCGGCTGGAGCACCGCGCGGTACCTGTCGCGCCCCTGGGGGATGAGACTCCCGATGACGAGGATCCTGGCGCCGAGCACGCCTGCGCTCGCGGCCGCGCGCTTGATCCCGTCCGGCGAGTCGCCGCCCCTCTTGAGCTCCTCGATCACGCGCCCGAGCTGTGCGCGCTCGACGAGCGAGACCCCCTCGACCTCCGAGAGCTGCGCCGCGACCATGACCGCCGCGGCCTCGCCGACCCACCCCTTCTGCGCCTCGGCAGGCCCCACGACCTTGAACGGCACGAGGCCGACCCGCAGGTTCGAGCGTGGGCTGCCGAGCTTGGCCGTCCCGGTGAGCAGGGCGTCGAGCTCCTTCTCGATCGGGAGGTTCTGCGACGCGACGTCCACCTTCGACGCGGGCGCCGACGCGGGCGCGGCGGGAGGGACCGAGACCTCGGCGCCGCCGCAGCCGACGGCCGCGACCGCCGCCGCGAGCCACGGCGCAGCCTTCGCGAGCGCTCGGGCGCGCGTCACGGCGCCCCCAGCTTCTTCGAGAGCTTGTGGAACGTGCCGTCGAGCTCGACGCCGAACGGCGTCTTGTCGTAGACCATCGCGCGCAGGTCGACACCATGGGTCGACACACCCCCGCCGAGCTTGTCCGACGCGAGGAGGAGGTGCTCGACCGTGTTCGCCGTCTGGACGCCGGACTCGGCGTCGACGACGCGCACGCTCACCGACATCGCCGCGTACGAGCGGCCGGCCTCGACGCCGACGCCAGAGAGCCCTGGGATCTTGACCGCGAGCTCGGCGCCCTTCACGTTCGGCTCGAAGAAGACGACCTCGGGGAACACGAAGCGCTTCACGCCGAGGACCTTGCCCTTCTGCGCGAAGCTGTCGCACTTGAAGTACTCTTTGTCCGGGTTCGTGTCGGCGCAGAGCTTCATCTCCGACAAGAGGATCTCGACACGCTCGCGCTCGACCAGGCGAAAGCAGCCGCTGTCTTGCATGGCCGCCGAGAGGAGCTCGTGCGCGCCGCCGACCTCGAGCTTGGCCGCGGTCGAGTTCTTGAAAGGCAGCACGGCGTGCGGCTCCGGCTTCGCCTGCGCGCAGATCGGCGGCGGCTTGGGCGGCCCCGCGGCGGTGGTGGCGCTCTCGGCGTTCCCACCGCCGCAGCCGCTCGCGAGGAACATCGAAACCGCACCCGCGCACACGCCCTTGTTCATCGAAACCTCCCGAGCCAAATCGTCAGGCTACGCGAACCCCGCCTCGTCGCTTGTGAAACCTTCGCGACGCCGCTCAGCGGCACGACGAGGGGTCCGCGGCGTCCGTGCACGTCCACTGGAGCGAGTTGCCGGCCGAGTTGCACCAGAGGAAGGTGGTCCAGCCGCCGCGGCTCTCGCCAGGGCTGAAGGTCCAGTCCTGGCAGTCCACGCCGCCGGGCTGGCAGATCGTGCAGCGCACGCTCTTCGAGCAGCTGTTCTTGAACGTGCCGGTGAAGTACTTGGCCGTCCCGCCGCACCCGGCCGTCATCGGGGTGATGCTCCCGCCGAGGCAGCCGTTCGCGGGGTGGCAGGTGGCGCCTCCGCCGCTCGACGAGCCGCCGCTCGACGAGCCGCCGCTCGACGATCCGCCGCCGGACGAGCCCGAGGGTGCACCGCACTGGGACGTCCGGCAGGTGCTGGTGTCGGCGTTGCACGAGAGGCCCTTCGCGAAGCACGTCGCGCAGCCGCTCGGCAGGCACCGGTTGCCTTGGCCCGTGCTCGTGCAGGTCGCGCCGCTCGGGCACTGCGCGTTGCTCGAGCAGGAGCCACCGCACGAGGCACGCGACCCCGAGGAGCCGCTCGACGAGCCACCGCCCGACGCGCCGCTCGACGAGCCGCCACCGGACGACCCGCGCCCGCTCGAGCCGCTCGAGTAGCCGCTGCTCGACGAGGTCGTTCCGTCGTCGTCGTCCCCGTCCCCGTACGGGCCCGTCGAGTGGGCGCCGCTGCAGGCGAGGAGGGTGGAGCCGAGGACGAGGGTGGTGAGGGTCTGGACGAAGTGCGCGGTGTTCACGGGAGCCTCCAAGTCACGCCGGCTTGGCGTGCGAGGGACTCCATTGCAGCGGGCGGGCCACCGCACACGGGGGCTCAAGTGCTTGGAACTACTGTCCTCTTCGCACCACCGCGCCCGTGCGCACAGGCCCTTGTGCGGGCCAACGTCGTGCGCACGTTCCGCGCGCTACTTCGGGGCGGAGACCTGCACGGGGATATCGCTCTGCTGGCCCATGCCATCCCCGAGCTGGCCTTTGTCGCCCTTGCCCCAGCAGTACCCCGTGCCGTCCGTCATCGTCGCGCACGACACTTGGAAGCCAGCCGAGACGGAGCGAACGACCTTACCTCCAGGGAGGCCCTGAACCGTCACCGCGGTCGTCGAGCTGATCTTCTGCCCTTGTCCAAGCTGCCCATTGCCACCGTATCCCCAACATTGGGCGGTCCCGTTGTCGAGGCTCACGCAAGAATGCTGGTAGCCCGCCGACAGGTTCATCACCTTGCCCGTGAGGCCTCCAACGGGCCCTTGCACATACTCGGGATAGTCGACGCCGGGCGTCGCGATGCCGAGCTGACCGAAGTTGTTCGCGCCCCAGCAGTTCACGACGCCTCGATCCGCAGCCTGGACCGCGCACGCATGCTGATAGCCCGCTGCGACGTTGGCAGCGCCGGTGAAGTTGGTCGCTCCACCCGTGACCTTGGCCGTGCTCGCCAGGAAGACGCCGCCCGAGACTCCGTCGGCGCGCGGCACGTTGCCGCTGCAGCGCACCACGCCGCCTGCCACCACGGTGCAGCTGAAGCCAGACTCCCCGGCCGCCACGTCCACGACGCCTGCAAAGGGAGTGGCGGGCGCCGAGAGCATCGGCGTCGGCGTAGCCGACACCAGTGGCGCTCCAGTGGAGCAGCCACCCATGTCGTCCGACCCGAGGCACTGCGCTCCGCCCGACGCCATCTTCAAGACCACCAATGCTCCGGCACCGGAGTATCCGCCGGGGCCAAAGCCCAGATCGACCGCCTCGACGCCGGTCAGGTCACCACCCCCCGCGGCCTGGATCGTCTGAACCGGAATCGGAGCGTTGCCTAGGACTCCCCAGCACTTCACCTTGCCGTTGCCGAGCAGGGCGCAGCTCGTGCGCTGCGCGACGCTGACCTGCTTGGCGTCGGTCACGCCCTTCACGAACTCTGGCGCATAGAGGACGCCGGCATCACTGCCTGGCGCTACCTGGGCGAGCTCGTTGGAGCCCCAGCACGCCACACGCCCATCACCCGTGACACCGCACGCGTGGTCCCCGACCGAGATCGAGACGAAGCCCGTCCCTACGTCGGGGCCTCCGTCCTTCCCTCCCTCGGTCCCGCCGTCCGAAGAAGCGCCATCGCGACCGTCGCCGGCGTCGTGCTCCACTGCGGAGTCACCGGCCGCGTCTTGCCCGAGCGCCGAGTCTGCAGCGTGGTCGGCGCCACCGTCCAACGCTCGATCCGAGGGCTCCTCGATGCCGAGGATCGCCGCGCACCCGCTCAACGCCAAAACGCCGGACGCGGCGAGGACGGCGGCTCTCTTGAGGTTCGGTCTGGCGGGCATGATCTCACCTCCCATGCAAACGCGTGCTCAGAATCCGGCTCGAACGGCGATGGATCCGGGACCGGCGAGCACCGCCGCCCGTGTCTCCTTGGGTCCGAACAACAGGACCGAGATCCCGACCGCCGTGAGCGCACCCCCTGCGACCACCGCGACCGTGGAGGTCCGCGCCGCGTCGAGCGCATCCAAGCGAAGGGCCTTGCCATCCGGATCGCACGCGTTGCCCGTGCAACGCCCTTCCTGGTTCGACTGGTCGCTCTTCGATTTTGCAACGATCCCGAACACGGCGCCCACGGAGAGCGCCGCCGCGCCGACGCCGACCCCCGCCCAGCCCGAAATCGTGGCCCAGGTCGCGCGGCGCGCCAGTGCTTCGGAGGGGGGAGCGGGCGTCGTGGGCGACGGCTTCGGCTCCGCTGCGGCCGCAACGAGCACCAAGCGCTCACGCCGGAGCTTCTCTCCTTCCCGCACCAGGAGTCGCTGCTCTGTGGTGCGCATCCCGGGTGCGCTCACGGATACGACATGTTCTCCCGGGTCGAGCGTGATCGCGGCCACCACCGCGGCTCGCTCCAAGGTCGCGCCATCGAGGGAGATGACCGCGTCGGCGACATCGGTCCCCATCGCATCCTTCACTTCGAGGACCACGCTCGGGAGAGCGGCGATGATCTCGTCGACGCGCTGCGTGCACGCGCGCTGGATCTCTTCCCCGCAGGCGGACACGGCGCAGGCGGCGCTCGCCTTGCGTGCGTCGAGGAGCTTCAAGCCCTTTCGAAGCTCGATGGCGCGCTCGTTCTGGGCGATGCAGTCGTCGACGACATCAGCGCGTGAGTGGCTCGAGGCTGCCGTGCACGCAACGACGACGGCGAACGCGAGGAGGAGGCTGCGCCTCATTCATCACCTCCGATCGGGGCACTCATGGGCACACCTTCCTGAAATGGCTCTCGCCTCGTTCGTCCAGAAACTTCTCCGTTCGACACGTGGCGGACGGAGTCGGAATGGCGGCAGGCTCCTGCGTGGCGCTCGGGATCACCGAAGCCGCGGCGCCAGCCTTCGGTGCCACTTTGCGGACCGGCGCTGCGGCAGTCGAAGCGGAGGGCGAAGGCGCAGGGAGCGCTGGTGCAGCGCCCAATGGGTCGTCCTTCGACGACGGGAGCGCCGGCGGGGCCGACGGCCGCTGAGGAGGAGCAGTCGGCTCTTGAGAGGTGGGGCTCGTGGCGTGCGACGACCCTGCGCTGGACACCCTCCACATTCCCCACCCCCCTGCAACGACGCCAACGACGGCGCCGGTCACGGCCAGCAGCTTGACTCTGCTAGGTCGGACGCGCCCGGAATCATCGACGGCGCTGCCCGCGGGAGCGCCTCGGTCGGCCGAGACCGGTTGCGCCGTGGTCATCCCCGCGGTCTTGGGACGTGGCATCGGTTCGGTCGGGGAGAGAGCCGCGGCGTTCCCTGGCTCCGTCATCGGGAGTGTGGCGGCGACCGGACCGCGACCAGCGGGCGCTCGCACCTCATGTAGCGCCGCGAGGACATCGACGGTCGGCTTCCCGCCGAAGAGGGCCGCGTGCAGATCGGCCAGCGCGTCTCGCATCGTCGTCGCGTTCGCCCACCGGTCGACCTTGGCGGCACTCAGCGCACGGTCGACGACTGTGACGAGCTGGGAAGAGGCCGAGGGCGCGACCGTGGCGAGAGAGCGGGCGGGCCTGGTGGCCGCGGCAACCATCACTTGCGCTGCGTTCTCACCGTCGTGCACCAGCTCTCCGCTGAGGAGCGTGAACATCGTCGCGCCGACGGCCCACAGGTCCGTTCGCGCGTCGATCTCGTTCGCGCGCGCGAGGGCTTGCTCCGGCGCCATGAAGGCGGGAGTGCCCATCGCAGACCCGCTGCTGGTCGCGTGCGCCGAACTGCTGAGCGCGTCGCGCGCGCGCGCGATGCCGAAATCGAGCACCTTCACGACACCTTGCCGAGTGATGAACAAGTTCGCGGGCTTGATGTCGCGATGGATGATCCCCTTGTCGTGCGCTGCAGCGAGGACGTCGAGGAGCTGCCACGCGATCCCGATCACGACCTGCTCCGAGAGCCGGTTCCCTGACGCCTCCCAAAGCGCATCGACGGGAGCCCCCTCGAGCAGCTCCATCACCAAGAACGCGGCGCCGTTCTCGGCGACCTCGTCGTCCACGACCAGCACCGCGCCCGGGTGCTTGACCGAGTTCGCCGCGTAGCCCTCGCGCAGGAAGCGACGCTTCACGTCCTCGTGGAGGGTGAGCTCAGGGTGCAGCATCTTGATCGCGAAGCTCGCCTGGTTTCGGTGCGTGGCCTGATACACCACGGCCATTCCACCAACGCCGAGCACGCGCTCGAGGTGATACTTCCCCTTCAGCGTGGTGCCGATGCGCGCCTCCGCTCGCCGCTCGAGGGTGTCGCTCATCCGCTTTGGACGCGGGACGCCAACGGCGTTGGGTGATGCGACGTCGAGATCCCCCCCTCCATGATGGCATTTTCAGCGATCCCTCGGCCTCTTCCAAGCGGAATCGCAACTACGGCCAGCGGGGGCGCGCGCGCGATTCCAGCAGCGAGGGTCGCTCGGCTGGGCACCGTCGTGGCGACGACGCCCGAGCTGGAGGTACGGGCGCCACCACCGAGCGTTCCGCTGTCGTGAGGAGACTGGATCGTGGCGGTGCGAGCTTCGATCTGCGGAACGCACCGACGCGACGAGCCGCCCCGACGGCGAGGACAGCGGATGGTCCGCTTTCGCAGTACGATGTCCGTGCGGATGAGCGGTCGTTCGAATCCCCTGAACCACACCACGGTCGTACCCTCGAGCGACCCCGAACCCGGGGCGACGCGCGAGGAGGAGGCGATCGACGCGCTCGTCGTGGCTTGGTCGGCGAGCGAAGCGGCGCGGCTCGGAGAGATCCTCTTCGTGCCGCCCTCGTCGGCCGCCATCCTCGGGCGTGGGGAGGGCGCAGCCGAGGAGCCCAACGCACGCTTCTTTCGCCAGAGACCGGGCGCGCTGACCCCGAGCCCCCTGCTCGAGGCGGCGTCGCTGTCGCGACGACAGCTCGCGTTCCAGTGCGAGCGCGGGCAGCTGACCGTGACGCGGCTCGGGCGTTGTCCCCTGCTCGTCAACGGCCACGAGGTGGACAGCGCGGAGCTCGAGCCGGGCGACGTCGTCGAGCTGCGTCGCGAGCTCCTGCTCGTGTGCGTGCGCAGGGCGCCGCGAATGCCGCCGACGCGTCACCTGATGGCGGACTGGGCGGGTCGCTTCGGGGCCGCCGATCGCGCAGGGATCGTGGGTGAGTCGCCTGCCGTCTGGGCGCTTCGCGACGCGCTCGCGTTCGCGGCGAAGGCGCAGCTCCACGTGATGCTCCTCGGTCAGAGCGGTACCGGCAAGGAGCTGGCGGCTCGGTCGGTCCACCTGATGTCCGCGGTGGCCGGGCCGCTCGTGACTCGAAACGCCGCGACGCTTCCGGCCGGGCTCATCGACGCCGAGCTCTTCGGCAACGCGCGAAACTATCCGCAGTCGGGGATCGCGGAGCGCCCCGGTCTGATCGGCGAGGCCGACGGGGGGACGCTCTTCCTCGACGAGATCGGCGAGCTCCCGACGGATCTCCAGGCCCACCTCTTGCGGGTGCTGGACTCGGACGGGGAGTACCAGCGCCTCGGCGAGGCGCGGTCGCGGCGCTCCAAGTTCCGCCTCGTCGCCGCGACGAATCGCCCCGCGAGCGCTCTCAAGCACGACTTCGAGGCGCGCTTCGGCGCGCAAGTCATCGTCCCCCCGCTGGCCGAGCGGCGCGAGGACATCCCGCTCATCGTCGCGCGGCTCCTCCAAGCCGCAGCCGAGAAGAGCCCCGAGGTCGCGGCCGAGTTCGTGTCGCAGGATGATGACGGTCGACCGGTCGCCCGCGTGACCTCCGAGCTGATCCGGCACGTCCTCTTGGAGGACTGGGCGACGAACATCCGTCAGCTCGGCGCGTTCCTCTGGCGTGCCATCGGCGCGAGCCGCGGCGGCGAGCTCGGGCTGCCCGAGGGAGTGGTGACGGCGCACCCCGCCCCTCGTCCAGTCGTGCCGGTCGAAGCTCGCCCCGAGCCCTCCGCCGAGGAGATCCGCAGCGCGCTCGACGCCGCCGCGGGCAAGGTGCCCGTCGCAGCCCGCGCGCTCGGCCTCTCGAGCCGCTTCGTGCTCTACCGCTTGATGAAGAAGCACGGGCTCGCGCGCGCCGAGGACTGACGGCGCGCCGTCGACCTCACGGCTTGCGAATTCGCCAGATCCGGCGGTTCGACCCTCCCGGACCCGGCGGTCGTGCAGTGCGTCGTCCGCGCGTTCGAGGGCATCGACTATCCCAAGCCGGAGAGCGGGACCGTCGCCGTGACCTATCCGCTCCTGTTCACCCCGGGTGACCCCACCCCCCCGAACCCCACCTCGACCGCGCCGAGCTCCGCTCCTTGAGCGCCCTCACGCGCTCGACGGCGTCGCCCTTCCTCCCGACGGTCCTCTTCGCCGTCCCGAGCAACGTCGCTACGGCGTCGAGCTTCACGGCGGCCCCGGCGGTCTGGAGCTCTCAGGCATCGGCGAGCGCGGTGGCACCCTCCACGGCGGCGCCGACGCGGACGGCTTCGTGCCGCTCGTCGCGTTCGATCTCAAGGTCATGAACGCGCTGCCCTTCCTCCAGCCGCTCGTAGCCGCTCGGGCGGCTCGTGCTCGTGCTCTTCGCTGGATTCGCGGGCGCAGTCGCGGGGCCTGTGTGCTGGTACGCGGGCGGCAAGGAGCTGAAGCAGATCCGCGACTGGGAGAGGAAGCGCGACGAGTGGTGACGGCGATGGCGCGAGCCCGCTACGCTCGCGAGTGACCGTTCGCCGACCGCGAACGGACCTGGAGGGGGAATGATCCGTGACGTGAGGCTCGCTCTACCGTTCGCGGCGCTCGGGGCCGCGGGCGGCATGGTCGCGACGTACAAGGCCGGCGGCGACGACGGGGCGGCGGTCGCGTCCGCGCTCTTCGCCGCCACGATCCCCGCCGTGGCGGGCTTCCTCTTCAACGCGCAGCTCGGGGCGGTGCACGCGCCGCTCCCCGCGTGGGCGCGGCCGATCTGGGTCTTCGCGGCGGGCGTCGTCCTCGGCGCCGTCGTCCGCGTCGCCGGCGGCATCACGATCGACCCCGGCGTCGCCGGAGCCTACGTCCTGCTCGGCGTGCTCGCGGCGATCGCGGTGATGGCGCGCTTCGGGATCGCGCGGTACCTCGGCGCCCTCTTCGCTCGGAGCCCGTGGGTGAGCGCCGTCGTGATGCTCGTCGCGAGCTTCGTCATGGGGCTCTCGAGCCCGGGGATCACGGTGCCGGGCTTCGCGCTCGTCCTCGCCGTCGCCGCGCGCGGGGCGCGATCGCGCGCGAACACCCTGATCTACGCCTTCGACGCGCGCTCGACCTGGGCGGCCGCGGCCCTCTGGCTCGCGGTGTGCGCCGGCGTCGCCGGGTACGGCCTGCCCGGGAAGGCGCTGGGGCCCTTCGTCCAGTCGGTGGTCGCCGGGCTCGTCGCCGTCGTCGTCCTGTTGATGGACGCGAGCGACGCGTCCGACGTCCGCCGCTTGCTCCGCCGCCCGCGCGTCCTCCTCCGCGAGCCCACCCCCGGCGTCGCCCCCGGCTATCGCGAGGCGCCGAAGGCCGAGCCCGTCGCCGATCCGCTGGCGGAGTGGGTCGACTTCGGCGTCGGCGAGGGCGAGTGGCGCTTCGGCCACGCGGAGAACTTCGTCTACGGCATGGGCGACCCCGAGGCCGCGCGGCGCGCGGCTCGCGACGCGCTCGTCCTCGACCTCGTCACGGCGCTTGTCGCGGTCGGGGTCTTCGTCGTCGAGCTCCGGCGCATCCGGTGACCTGCCACGCGAGGTTCACGCTCGAGAGTGAACGGCGTGCCTGGGATCCTCGCGCACCGCGCCCGCGCTCGGCGACGTGAGGCGGGAATTCACTCTCGAGAGTGAACCGCGCGCCGGCGCCGTCGCGCGGCGGCCGCGGCGACCGCGATCCCGGCGGCGGCGAGCCCTGAGCTGCTCGCTCCCGACGTCGCTTGATCGCACGCGCAGCCGCGCGCGCCGGGCGGCGTCGCGGCGATCGGTCGAGGCGGCGGCGGCGCGCCGCCCTCGAGCGTCCGGGTGTCGCCGGCGAGCACGAACGCGGCCCAGTAGTCGGGGTGCGAGGTCTTGGGGTTCGACGCGACCGCGAGCTGCGCGGTCCGGAGGGCCTCGGCGCGGCCGGCGCCCGCGGCGAGCTCGCGGTAGAAGCGCTCCATGAGCGTCGCGGTGACCTCGTCGGAGACCGCCCACGACGTCATCACCACCGACTCCGCGCCCGCGACCGCGAGGGCGCGCCGCAGGCCGTAGACGCCGTGGCCGGCGGCGGCGTCGCCGAGGCCGGTCTGGCACGCGGAGAGGACCACCAGCCGCGTGCCGGCGAGGTCGAGGCTGCTCGCCTCGAGCGCGCTCAGGATGCCGTCGTCGGCGCCGCTCTGGCGGCGGTTCGCGCCCGCCAGCGCCAGGCCCGAGCTCGTCATCGGGTCGCCGCGGCGGGGCGGGCCGGCCTTCGTCGCGACGGGCTCGTCGACGATCTCGAAGCCGCGCACGCCGCTGGCGGCGCCGAGCGCGTCGAGGAAGAAGCCGTGGGTCGCGACGTGCAGAAGGCGGGGGCCGTGGAGCTCCTTGAGCGCGGTCTCGGTGGCGCGCTCGCCCGAGAGGCCGACCGCGTCGGGGAGCAATCTCTGGATCACGCGGGCCTCGGCGGCGGTGCCCGGGATGCGCGCGAAATACGCGCGCGCGATGAGCGACGCGCCCGCCGCGCTGCCCGCGCTCGCGGCGCGCTCGCCGAAGTCCGGATCCGACACGACGACCGGCGCGCTCCGCGGCGCGCTGCGGGGGCGAGGCAGGAGATCGCGCCCGCTGCCGACGTAGCTCACGCCCACCCGCTCGAGGACCCGGCGCCCGTCGCCGTCGACGAGCATCCCGAACGGGATGGTCGCGAGCGCGCCGTCGGGGGCCACGACGAGGTGCTGGACCCCCGCGAGCGCCGCCCCGAGCGGCCGGAGCAGGCGATCGTGCAGCGCCCGCGCGTGGGGGAGCGAGGCGTCGGTCGCGCTCTCGCGGCCGGCGCCCTCGAGGAGCGACCGCGCCGACGCGTCGATCTCGGACGCGGGCCCGAGGTCGACGCCGACGACCGAGCGATCGGGCCGGATCACGTAGGCGGCGTAGCGCTCCTGCGCGTCCGCCGACTTGCTCGACCTCCGCTCGTAGACGACGAGCTCCACCAGCGCCGACCCCTGGGGGAGCGCGGCCGCGACGTCGTCGACCGTGACCTTGCCGGCGATCGCGGCCGCGGCGCCGCCGCGGGCCGCGAGGCCTCGCTCGAGCTCGAAGACCCGCTGCCAGGCGGCCGTCGCGCGCTCCTGCCGGCTCCCCTCCGCGGCGGCGGGCACGCGCGCCGCGTCGAGCGTGGCCGCGTCCTTGCGCGCCTGCGTCACCGCGTCGAGGGCGGCGACGTCGGCGGGCGAGAGGCTCCGTCGCGCGGCGAGGAGGCTCAGGGCGGCGCTCTCGCGCGAGCGCTCCTTCGCGCGGAGGACCGCGGTGGCGGCGGCGCGCGCCGCGCGGGGATCGGTCCCGACCCGGAGCTGCGCGTCCACGAGGAGCCGGTGAGGCGTCGTCCGCAGGTCCACGATCTCGTCGTTCTCGCGGTCCGTGCCGCGCCCGAGCGCGCTCGCGAGGTCCGACTCGGAGTGAAGGACCGCGTCCTCCGCGAGCTTCACCGCGGCGGCGGCGTCGCCGCGATCGACCGCGATCGAGCTCCGGATCGCGCCGACGAGCGAGCGCTCGTAGGCCCGGGACGGCGAGCGCGCGAGCGCCTGCTCGGCGCGCGCGAGGTGCGGCTCGGCCTCCCGCCCGCGCCCGAGCTGGAAGAGCGCGAGACCGTGCCCCATCGCGATCACGCCGAGCGCGGGCGACGGCTCGCCGAGAGCTCGCCGCGCGAGGAGCTCGGCGCGCGCGAAGCGCTCGGGGGCGGAGGCCTTGCCGCGCTTTGACTCGAGGAGGCCGAGGACGAGCAGCCCGTCCACGAGCGCCGGGTGGTCCGGCCCCAGGCGCTCCTCCGCGTCCTGGACGGCGCGCTGCGCGGCCTCGGTCGCGCGATCCTCCTGGCCGAGGACGAGGAGCGTCTGCACGGACGCGAGCTGCGTCGCGTGCGTCAGCGCGAAGCTCGTCGACCGCTCGGCGATCGGGACCGCGCGGTCGAGGAGCAGCGCCGCGCGGCGGAGATCGCGGCGGTCGATGGCGTGGCGGACGAGCGCCAGCAGGGGCGCGACGACGTCGGGGCTGTCCGGGCCGGAGCGCCTCTCGGTTCGGGCGAGCGCGGAGGTGACGAGGCGCTCGGCGAGGGCGACGTCCCCGCGCGACGAGGCTATCCCGGCGCGCACCATCTCCACGCCCGCGAGGCCCGGCGCGCCCTCGCCCCCTTCGCGGGTGTAGATCGCGGTCGCGGCGTCGATCTCGCGCTCGGCGTCGGCGGGCGGGAGGAGGGGAGCGCGCGCGACGCGGAGCTCGGCCTCGAGCGCGGTGCCGCGCGCCGGCCCGCGCGCCACGATCTCGACCGCGCGCGCCATGGCCTCGCGGCCGCCGGCGAGATCGCCCGCGCCGAGGCGCGCGTCCGCGAGGGTGCGGTGGAGCATCGCGACCGACGGGCTCGACTCTCCCTCCGCCGCGATCCAGAGGGGGAGCGCGCGGCGCGCCGTCGCCTCCGCCTCCGCGAAGTCGGCGAGCTTCACCTGGACCCGAGCGAGCGACGACAGCACGAGCGGGACCTCGCGACCGCCCGGAGGCAGCGAGCCCGAGGCGTCACGGGCGCGCACGAGGACCTCTCTCGCCGCCGTGAGCTCGCCGACGGAGAGGAGGGTCGTCCCGAGCTGGTGCGCGACGAGCGCTCGGGCGGACGCCGGCCCAGGCGCGCTCGCCACCTGGTCGGCCGCCTCCACGAGGAGCCGCTTCGCGTCGGCGTGGCGACCGGCGGCGTGCGTCGCGCGGGCGAGGCCGACGAGCACGTCGACGCGATCGAGCATCGGCGCGTTGCTCGCCGCCTGGAGCGCGCGCGCGCGGCCGAAGAGCGCGAGCGCCTTG
>JAEUKG010000686.1 GCA_016794325.1 Myxococcales bacterium
CGCGCGCCCTGCCTGCATGGGGGCCTCCATCAGCAACCGCGGTGCCAGCGCACCCCGCGTGTCGTTTCGCAGCTTTGCGGCGCGCAGGAGGTGGCCCGGCCAGAGCGAGGCGTGGCCGGGGCCACGCGAAGCGAAGCCACGTAACCGGAGCCCGACGTCGGTCGATGGGGGCCCATGACCCTCGACCGCATCACCCGACGTGCAGCGGTGCGCGGTGGTGCTCGCTCGCTTCGCGGCGCTCGATCGCAACCTCGTCAGTGTCCGTTTTGCGGAGTGATCGACCGATGAAGCTCTCCAGGCTCGCCCTCGCCACGCTCGCGTTCGCGCTCTCCCTCGCCGGGTCTCTCGTCGAGCGGGACGCCGACGCCGCTCCCCCCGCGACTCCGATCGCGGCCCCGACCGACGCGGCTCGGTTGGACGCCGCGGAGATCGTCACGCTGGTCGCCAACGCAGGGATCCGAGGCGGCAAGGCGCTGGTGGTGGACGACGGCGACGGCGCGCTCGTCGCCGCGCTCCACGCGCGCGGGTACGAGGTGGATCTCGTCGAGCGGCGGCCCGACCGAGCCCGCATCCTCGTCGCCGCGGCGGGGTGGCCGGCACGGGTCGTCACCGTCCGAATGGGCGAGATCGCGAGGCCAGGGACGATCGCGAGGCCGGGGCGCCCGGGCGAGACGTACGACGTCGTGGTGGTCGACGGCTCGAGTGAGCGCGGCGCGCTCGCCTCGCGCGCGCTATCCCTTCCGCGCCTGCCCACCGAGGGCACTCCCACGTTCGTCTTCTTCCGCGACGTCGACCTCGCTCCGCGCCCGAAGTACGCGGGAGTGCGGCTCTTCCGCCCCTCGAAGGCGGCAGGCGCGACGTACGACCGCGTCGCGATCAGCGGCATCCGCCCCACGTCGGCGCTCCCGCTCGGGACGCGCTACTGGCCCGACGCCCGCGAGGTCGACTCCGTGCACGGCTGCGACGCGCTCGGCGAGTGCGAGGTCACCGTCGCCGGCTTCCTCAGCCCGCTCCACGACGGCACGTTCGAGCTGCGCGGCGTCGACGCGACCTGGCACGTGTCCGCCGACCCCGGCGCGCGCGCCGAGCTCCTCGCCGCGCCGGTTCCGCCGGCCTCCCTCGCGGCGCAGCTCGTCGCGCCGACGGTGCCAGGCGCGCGCCTCGCCGCCGTGCGAGGGACCGCGCGGTGGTCGGCGAGCACGCACCGCTTCGAGCTCACCGGCGCGCGCAGGGTCTCCGGCGCGGAGGTGCCGGACGGCGTCCTCACGTCCGCCAGCTCCAGCCCTCCGATGCGCCAGCTCACGCACTCGCTCCACGACGCCTTCCACGCCGCGGCCTCGCGCAACGACGCGGCCGCCGAGCGCGGCATCGCGCAGGCCCAAGCCGCGTGGCGCGACGTGGTCGGCCCGCTGGCCCCCCTGTTCCACTTCACCGTGCCCCTCCAGGAGATGCGCGGGCACTACTTCCCCGCGCGCGCGGCGGGCAACCCCGAGCTCGCCGCGCGTGCGCTCGTGCGCGCCTACGCGTCGAGCCGCGACGCTCCATGGCAGCTCGCGGCCACGGCCAAGGAGGCCGCCCGCGTGCTCGCGCGCGTCGAGCTCGAGCGCGCCGCCCGCCCCGATACCCGCGCGCGAGCCCTGGGCGCCCTCGCCGGCCTCTGCAGCATCACCTGCACCGAAGCGCAGGAGCGCGCGTACGAGTCTACCCTCGAGTCGGTCAATCTCGACGTGACCGTGTGGGCCGCGGGGTTGCCGCTCTTCGGGGAGTGAGCGCGGGGAGTGAGCGACGGCCTCGCTCAGCCCTTCGAGCGAAGACGGGCGAGCTCGGCGACCGCGGCGTCCCGCTCGGCGATCGAGCGCTCCTACTCGGCTCGCTCACGCTCCATCTCGGCTCGCTCACGCTCCTTCTCGGCTCGCTCACGCTCCT
>JAEUKG010000687.1 GCA_016794325.1 Myxococcales bacterium
CGCGCGCCCTGCCTGCATGGGGGCCTCCATCAGCAACCGCGGTGCCAGCGCACCCCGCGTGTCGTTTCGCAGCTTTGCGGCGCGCAGGAGGTGGCCCGGCCAGAGCGAGGCGTGGCCGGGGCCACGCGAAGCGAAGCCACGCGACCGGAGCCCGACGTCGGTCGATGGGGGCCCATGACCCTCGACCGCATCGACCGGGGCCGCGACCGAACCCTCGACGAGCCGCGCGGCGACCACGTCAGGCCCCGCGCGCTGGAGCGCGCGCGCGACCACGAGCTCGACCCGGCCGCGCTCGCCTACTCCCCCGCGCGCGGCAAGGACCTCGCCGCCTTCGTGCAGAACGTGAAGGCCAAGGGCGCCGTCGGCAAGGCCGAAGCGTCGCCCGGTGCGCCGCGCGGGGACGAGCGGATCCTGTTCGTCGGAATGAACGGCGGCGATCAGAAGGAGGCTCCCGTCCTCGGCAGCGCCGCCATCCTCGCCAAGCACGAGCCCTCCGTCACCGAAGGCGGCCGCATCTACGACCTCGGCGATCCCGCCGAGGCCAAGCGCTACTTCCAGGCGCTGGGCCTGCCTCCCGCACAGGCGGAGCGCGTCGCCTCCATCGTCTCCAGCTCCGAGGCCAAAGGCGAGCTGGCGTCCATCGCGCGCGCCTGGGCCCCCGCGGAGACCGGTCGCGGGGACATCCCGGCTCGGCTAGTCCTCTCGGGGCACTCCACCGGAAGCTCCATCTACGGCCCCGAGCGCCGCCACCTCGAGCTCGCCGAGGTCCGCGACCTCGGCCGCGCCATGCCCAAGGCGGCTGCGCTCGTCGAGGGGATCCACTTCTCCGCGTGCTCGTCTGCGAAGCACTTGGCGAAGGAGCGTCCGCTTTGGAGCGCGACGTTCCCTGGGCTCAAAGGCATGTGGGGATACGATGGCGGGTGCCCTCCGTCACCGACCGGACACATCGCGGCGTGGGCCGCCGCCACTCGCCCCGGCAAGAGCACGTTGGACGGTCGCTTCGCGAACGCATCGACGGCGGTCTGGACGCCGGCGAGCGGGTTCGTGACGAAGGAGCCGCACGCAGCCAATGCGCCGGCGGCGCTGCGCCGCTTCGATGACTGGGTGGCAGGTCGGCTCGATCCGTCCGTTCGCGCGAACAAGGCGCTCCTGGAACCCGACCGGCGGTCGATGCAGTGGTTCGCGTCGAGGGCGCCGGCCCATGACGAGATCGTCGCCGACCGGAAGGCCCAGTTCCTCCTCGCGCTCGAGCACTATGGCACCTACGCGCGCTCGTTCGCGACGGATCATCGGACGGCGCTCGTCGCAGGCTATGCTGCCTTGGGTATGCGTCCCCCGCCCTTCGAGACGATGCCTCGTCGCGAGGCCCTCGCCAGCATCGCGAGGTTCCAGGAGCTCGCGCAGAAGGCCCCGTCCCCTGACGTGCAGCGATGCTCCATGCTCCTCGCACGCTTCGTCTACCTCGACACCAAGCTCGTCAACGACACGGGGTTCTGATGGGCCGCCGCTCGTCCCCCCACCTCGTGGTCGCGATGGTCCTCGCGCTGCCGACCGTCTGCACCGACGCGGGCGCGGCGCCGCCCGTGGCTCCGGCGGCGGCGGCGGGCGACGCGGCTCGGCTCGATGCCGCGGAGATCGTGACGCTCATCGCGAACGCAGGGATTCGCGGGGGAAACGCCCTCCTCGTCGGCGCCGGGGATGGCTCGCTCGCCGACGCGCTCGCGGCGCGCGGGTACGAAGTCGACGTGGCCGAGCCGCGGGCCGAGCGCGTGCGCGCCCTCCAGGGCAAGACGCGCGCGCCGCTGCGCGTGGTGTCGGTCCCGATGAAGGACGTCGCGAAGCGCGATCCGATCGCGCGCCCCGGGCACACCGGTCAGCGCTACGACGTCGTCGTGGTCGACGCGTCAGAGGAGCGCGGCGTCCTCGCGACGAGGGCGCTCTCGCGCGTCCTGTTCCCCATGAGCGCGAACACGCCGACGTTCCTCTTCTTCCGCGACGCCGATCTCGGCCTCCGACCGCGGTGGGCCGCGGCGCACCTCTCCCGCCCCTCGAGCGCGCCGGGCGTCGCGTTCGATCGCGTCGCGGTCGTGGGCATTGCCCCGACGTCGACGCTACCGCTCGGCACGCGCTACTGGCCCGACGCCCGCGAGGTCGACACGTTCCACGGGTGTGATGCGGCTGGAGCGTGTGAGGTGTCGGTCGCCGGCGTCCTCACGCAGCGCGCGAACGGCGAGCTCGACCTCCGCGGGATCGACGCGAGCTGGAACGTCGTCGCCACGCCCGAAGCACGAGCCGAGCTCCTCGCGGCGCCGGTCCCTCCCCCAGACCTCGAGCCGATCCTGCGCGTCCAGCTCGTGCCGGGTGGTCGCCTCGTCGCCGTTCGCGGCGCGGCGCGGTGGTCGCCGGCCGCGCACCGGTTCGAGCTGACCGGCGCGCGACGCGTCTCGGGCGCGACGCTCCCGGACTTCGGGCCCGATCGCGTCCCGAAGGCGCTCGATCGCGCGTTTCACGACGCGTTTCACGACGCGCTCGCCCGCAATGACGCGCTCACCGAGCGGGAGCTCGGCCGAGGAGCGGACGCGTGGCGGAGCCTCGTCGGGCCGCTCAGACCAATCTATTGGCTGAGCGGGGCGATCGCCGAGCTCACCAACCACTACTTCCCCGCCCTCGCAGCGGGGCAAATCGAGCTCGCCTCGCGCGCCGCGTATCGCGCGCACGTGTGGTTCCGGCACCACGGGTTCGAGCCCATGCTCGGGATCACCAAAGAAGCCGTGCGAGCCATGGCGACCCGCGAGCTCCGCCGCACGGCGAGCCCCGAGACGCGTCTGCGGGCCCAGACGGCCCTCAGCAGCTTGTGCGTCGTGAGCTGCACCCAGGCCGAGCACGACGCGTTCTGGCCGAGCGCCGAAGCCCGCGCCGTCCCCAACGACGGGTGGGCCGGAGGCCTCCCCGCCGCCGACGAGTGGTGAGAGGCCCTGGCTATCCTGGGTCGCCCTTGAGACGAGTGAGCGCGGCGAGCGCGGCATCCCTCTCGGCGATCGCGCGCTCCTTCTCCGCGATC
>JAEUKG010000694.1 GCA_016794325.1 Myxococcales bacterium
GGCGCGCCCTCGGCCGACGGCGGGGACGCCGGGCACAGCCCGATCTGATCCTTCAAGGTCTCGCGCGACCTTCCGTTCTGCGTGGCTACCCACGGAGGTGGTCATGGACTCCGAAGACACCCTCTTGAAGCAGGCCCGCGAGCACGCGCGGATCGAAGGCCACTGGCACGTCGTCGGCAAGGGGCAGCCTCCCGCCAAGCGCAAAGGCGTGAAGTACGTCGAGGAGCTGGCGCGCCTCCAGCTGGAGCTCCTGAAGCTGCAGGAGTCGGTGCGCCTCGAGGGAAAGCGCGTCGCCGTGATCTTCGAGGGCCGCGACGCCGCCGGGAAGGGCGGCGTGATCAAGCGCATCACCGAGTGCTTGAACCCGCGGTCGTGCCGCGTGGTCGCGCTCGGGACGCCGACCGAGCGCGAGCGCGGCCAGTGGTACTTCCAGCGCTACGTGCAGCACCTGCCGGCCCGCGGCGAGATCGTCCTCTTCGACCGCAGCTGGTACAACCGCGCCGGCGTCGAGCACGTCATGGGCTTCTGCTCTCCCGACGAGTACCAGGAGTTCCTCCGGAGCTGCCCGCTCTTCGAGGAGATGCTGGTCCGCTCGGGCGTCCACCTCGTCAAGTACTGGTTCTCGGTGAGCGACGAGGTGCAGGAGGAGCGCTTCGCCGAGCGCATGAAGAACCCGATGAAGCGGTGGAAGCTCTCGCCGATGGACCTCGAGTCCCGCGAGCGCTGGGTCGACTACTCGCGCGCCAAAGACGCGATGCTCGAGGCCACCGACAAGAAGCTCACCCCGTGGCACATCGTCGACGCCGACGACAAGAAGAAGGCGCGGCTCAACTGCATCGCCCACCTCCTGCGCCAGATCCCCTACAAGGACCTGCAGCCGCTGCAGATCGCCCTGCCGCCCCGACAGCCGGACGACGGCTACAAACGACCCAAGAAGTCCAAGCAGCGCTGGGTGGAGGATTGGTACTGACCATGGCGAGCCTCGACCCCACCCTCGACACGATCCTCTCCGCCTCGGCCGCCGAGCAGGACGACGACGGTCTCGCGCGCGAGATCCACGCCGCCCTGAGGCCGCCGGGCGATCGCGGCGAAGCGCCGTCGGTCGGCGACCTCCTCCCCCGGGTGCGGCGCCTGCGCCGGGGCGTGGACGACGCGACCTCGACGTTCCTCCGCGAGGTCGCCCGCGCCGACGCGGCGGGCGAGCTGACGATGCCGGCCTACGTCGCCCTCACCGACCAGCTCCGCACGGCGCGCGCGGACGTCGTGAAGCGCGCGCTGGGATCGGTCCTGCCGCCACCGCTGCGGCGCTGACGAGCCGCGTCCGCCGAGCGGGCGCAGGGCGGCGTCGCCTGGCGCCGCCGGCTCCCGAGAACGGGCGTATCATCGTGGCGCGGGGCCCTCCGGTGGGCCCTGGCGGAGGACCGCATGGATCCCGATGACGACCTTCTCAAGCAAGCGCGCGAGCACGCGCGCATCGAAGGGCACTGGCACGTGGTCGGCAAGGGGCAGCCGCCCGAGGCGAAGCCCAAGCGGTACAAATACGTCGAGGAGCTCGCGAGGCTGCAGCTCGAACTCCTCAAGCTCCAGGAGTCGGTGCGCCTCGAGGGGCACCGCGTCGTCGTGATCTTCGAAGGCCGCGATGCTGCCGGCAAGGGCGGGGTCATCAAGCGCATCACCGAGTGCTTGAACCCGCGGTACTGCCGCGTGGTCGCCCTCGGCACCCCCACCGAGCGGGAGCGCGGGCAGTGGTACTTCCAGCGCTACGTGGAGCACCTCCCCGCCCGCGGCGAGATCGTGCTCTTCGATCGCAGCTGGTACAACCGCGCCGGCGTCGAGCACGTCATGGGCTTCTGCTCGCCCGACGAGTACCAGGAGTTCTTGCGGAGCTGCCCCCTCTTCGAGGAGATGCTCGTCCGGTCGGGGATCCACCTCATCAAGTACTGGTTCTCCGTCAGCGACGCGGTGCAGGAGCAGCGCTTCGCCGAGCGCATGCAGAACCCGATGAAGCGCTGGAAGCTCAGCCCGATGGACATCGAGTCGCGCGAGCGCTGGGTCGACTACTCCCGGGCGAAGGACGTGATGCTCGAGCACACCGACAAGAAGCTCACCCCCTGGTTCATCGTCGACGCCGACGACAAGAAGAAGGCGCGCCTCAACTGCATCGCTCACCTCCTGCGCCAGCTCCCCTACAAGGACCTGCGCCCGATGCAGATCGCCCTGCCGCCCCGGCAGCCCGACGACGGATACAAGAGGCCGAAGAAGTCGAACCAACGCTGGGTGAAGGACCGGTATTGAGGGCCGCGAGGCCTCCTCCGCCGCGCGTCACCGCGAGAACGGCTTGCCCTTCGCGGCCACGTTCTTCGGAGACAGACACTGGCCCCGGACGTTGCCGCGAAAGATGTTGCGGTAGCAGCAGAGCCACGACCCGTCCGGGTACTCCGAGTCGCCCGCGCAGCGGGTCTGACCGAGGTCCTCGCACGCGTCGAGGAGGTTGCCGCACCCGTAGAAGCCCTCGACCTGATGCCCGAACTCGTGGACGAGCGCCTCGTACGGACGGTCGGCCTCCTCGAGCATGATGTCGATCGGCACGTCGGAGTGCCCGCCGTGCCCTCGGCTCGCGCCGAGGGTCAGGCCACCCCACGAATACGGGATCGACGCGCCGTGTTTCCACGAGACGATCCACCCGTCGAAGCGGCCGAGCCCTTGCGAATACGCTCCGCGCGTCTCCTCCGAGACCCAGACCGCGTCCTCGTAGGGGGTGAAGCCGGTGAGCGGCTTCGTCATCTCCACCACGTCGAGGTCGACGGCGAGGGTGCCGGCGGAGAGCTTCCGGATCTCGGAGGCGAATCGGGTGAGGGAGCTCCGGGCGAGGCCGCGCTCGGCCTCGGTCATCGTGGAGGTCTTGCCGGCGTGCGTCGCCTCGGGGAAGACGAGCGCCCGCACCTTCCACGTCGCGGTCGCCGGCCTCGACGCTTCGTCGACGCACGCGTCGACGCCGCTCGGCGTGCAGGTGAAGGGGTCGGTCGACTTGGTGTCCGTCGTGCGGCGCCCGCACACCTCGCCCTTGCCGCAGTCCGTGTCCGAGAAGCACACCTTCTTCGACGCGAAGGGCTTCTTGCAGCAGTAGCCGCCGCCCGTCCACGAGCAGACGTTGCCCGCGGCGCAGGCCTTCGCGGGGTCGACGAAGCAGTCGGACGTCGGCGCTGGCGACGCGTCCGCGCCGGCGTCCGCCGACGACGCGCGGGCGCAGTCGATGCCCCAGTTCCGCGACACCTCCTCCGGGCCGAGCACCCCGACGCCGGCCCAGGCGCAGGCGACGCTCTTCGCGGCGTCGCCTCGGCCCTCGACCTTCGGCAGCTTGCGGGCGAGGGCAACGAGCGCGCGCGCGGCGTCGGCGAACGAGGCCGAGGGCGCGACCGCGCGGCCGAACACGAGCGCGCCGTAGAGCTCGTGCGCGGCCGCCCATCCCACGCCGGGGGTCGCGACGAAACCGGGGGCCTCGCCGCCGCGCAGGCCGCTCACCGAGAGCCAGAACGCGCGGGTGGGGATGCCGGCGTTGACGTGGGGGTCGGCGCCGGGTTGGAAGACCACCATCTCCCCGAACGCGGGGACGTAGCCGTCGAGCGGATCGCTCAGGCGCCCGAAGTACCGCGGCGACGCGAGGACGACGGCGTTGCCCTTGAGGTCGGGGTCGATGCCCTCGGCCTCGAGCTCCGCGGCCGGCCCCCCCTCGCTCAGGAAGTGCTGCTCGGCGAGGCTCGCGAACGTGTCGGCGAGCGACTCGTTCAGCGCGGCCGCGGTCGGCGTGCCCGACAGACGGAGCGTGCTCGCGATCAGCCCGTGGGTGACCTCGTGGGCCACGACGTCGAACGACGTCAGCGGCTTGAGCTTCGCCGCGTCTTCGGCGCGGACCCGCGAGAAGCCGAACGACCGGTACTGCGGCAAGAACCACGCGTTGGTCCCGAGGTCGGCCGACGACGGCACGTCGACCACGGCGACGAGCGTGTCGCGCTCGCTCGCGGCGGCGTTGCCGGCGACGACCTCTCCGACCGTTCGGCCCCTCAGGCTCCGCGCGTGACGGGCCCGAAAGTACCGATCGGCATAGGCGAGGTTCGTGTACACGTCGACCGCGACCGGGCTCCACCCCGCGTCGAGGTTGGTGGAGGTGGACTCGGCGGTGCCGCGCGGCGCGCGGTAGACGAGGGCGCGGACGGCGGAAGCGCCGCCGCTCGCGGGGCGCCTCATCCGGTAGCTCCCCCCGGGGGCCTCTTCGACCTCGAAGCGCCGCACGCCGCCCACGCTGCCGCGACCGGTCGCCTCGCGCGCGTGCGCGACGACCGAGGCGTCGGCGACGATGGCACCGGTGTGGGCGTCGACGAGCACCCGCCGCTCGAACGGCGCCTCGTCGGCCCGACCGTGGACGCTCACCACGTGCACGAGCCGCGGGGGCCCGGCGAGGGTGATCGCGAGCTCGAGCACTTCGGCGGTGAGGGTGACGCCGGCCGGCGCCGAGGTCGCTGCGAGGGCGCGGCCGCGGGCGGCGTCAGGGGCGAGCGCTGGCGTCACGTCGACGCCGTCGAGCCCGGCGCGGTAGCGGCCGGACAGGAACGCGACGCGACCCTCGGCGTCGAAGTGAGCGCTCATCCGCGCGTCGAGGACGTGGACGCCGCGCTCGTGTTGGCCGAAGGCGACGCTCACCATCCCGAGGGCGTTCGGGGTCGGCGCCTCCTCGAGCACGAGCTCCGAGGCGGGGTCCCGCATGCCGAACACGGCCCGGTAGCGCTCGAGGAACGCGCGGGCCGCGCGCTCGGCGTCTCCGCCCGGCGCCAAGCTGGGCGGCGGGGGGCTCTTCGGCTGGACGAAGCTCGCGGTCCCGAGCTCCGGGTCACGCTCGACGACCCACGACGTGCCGGTGTCACCCTCGAGGTCGGGCTCGGCGGGGCCGGAGCAGGCGTACGCCGAGCCGATCGCGACGAGGAGCAGGGCGGTGGGTGCGCCGAGGCGGAGCTTCATGTCCGTTCGACACGGCCCTGCCGGGGGAGTCTCATCGTGGGCCCGCGGGCTGCGGAACGCGCCTGCCGCGTACGCCGCGCGCCCGGTCACGCGTCGTCGTCGCCGTGCTCGTCCGGCTCGGCGGTGACCTTGAGCGGCATCCCGTGCTCGCGGGCGAAGTCCATCACCTGCTTGGCCTTCGTCTCGGCGATGTCCTTGACGTAGACGCCCGCGATCCCGCGGCCGGTGCGGTGCACCGACATCATGAACGACGTCGCGATCGTCTCCGTCATCCGGAAGAAGCGCTCGAGGACGATCACGACGAACCACTTCGGCGTGTAGTCGTCGTTCCAGAAGACGACGCACCACCGCCGCGGCTTCGCCACCCTCGGCTCCCGCAGCGTGACGACCGACCCGTCGTCGTCGCGATCGTCCTCGCTCATCCCCCGCGGGTATGGGCCAGCGGCGCGCCGCCGTCAAGGCGACGGCTCCCTGGGTCCGGCCGCTCCGGAGTGCGCAGACCGCGCCTCGGACGTGTCACCCGTTCGGGTGACGACGTCTGGTAGCCTCGCTCGTATGGCGACGAGGCGAGCGGTGAGGGTCGTGGCAGCGTCGCTCCTCGCGGCGAGCTTGGTCGCGGCGTGCGGGGGCGATCCGGCCCCCGTCGTCGTGCCGGTCGCCGCCATT
>JAEUKG010000727.1 GCA_016794325.1 Myxococcales bacterium
TGCCCGTGCCCGTGCCCGTGCCCGCGCCCGTCCCCCTGCCCATACCCGCGCGCCCCCATCCCCGCGACCCACGCAGCTGAACACGCGTGCGGCCCCGCGGTCACGCGCGCTCACAGCACGCGGAGCTTCCTCCGGTCCTTCAGCCCGTGCCCGCTGCCCTCCTGCTCGGGCGTCTTGATGAGCGCGTCGGCCGCGGCGGGCGCGAGGGCGTCGCCCTCTCCCCACACCGCGAAGTCCTCCGGCAGCGGCCCCGGCAGGGTCGGCTGCTGGGTGCGCTCGAGGAGCTGGAAGTCGTGGCGCACCTGGAGCTCGAGGGGCAGCTTCTTCGCGGGCCCGTCGGCCTTGAACCACGCGCGGGCGGCGTTCACGTTCTGGATGAGGACGAAGTGCTGGGGGTCGACCTTCGCCGCGAGCGAGAAGGCGTCCATCATCCCGTCGAGATCGCCGCGCGCCTTCGCGATGCAGCCGAGGTGGTTGTGGACGAGCCCCGGGCACGGGTAGCCGAGGTCGAGCGCCCGCCGCACGTGCTCCTCCGCCCGCGCGAGATCGCCCGCGTGGTAGAGCGCGGCGCCGAGGTCCATGTGCGCCGCGTGGTGCTCGGGGATCCGCGCGAGGATCGCCTCGTATTCGGCCACGTCCGGCGCGTGCATGCGCTGCAGGCCCTTGTTCCGCGCGAACCACGCGTCGAGCTCGGCGGTGAAGTCGGCGGGGGCGTCGAACGGCGTCTTCAGCTCCTGGAACCTCTGTGTAAAATACACCTTTCGATCGAGCCACTCCTTCTCGGCGTCGTCGAAGTCGCGGGTGCCCGGGTAGATCGACAGGCACGAGAACAGGTACTCGTGGGGGCGCGCCGCGGCGAGGAAGCGCTGCGTCTCGGCGAACGTCTCGCGCGTCTCGCCGCGGTTTCCGAGCATCATGTAGTAGCGGACCTTCACGCCGTAGCGCTTGGCGAGCGCGGTCGACTCGAGGATCTCGGCCGGGGTGATCTTCTTGTCGATCGCCTTCAGGATCGCGGGCGAGCCGCTCTCGACCCCGAGGCTCAGCCGCTCGCACCCGGCGAGGCGCATCTCGCGCAGGAGCTCGTCGGTCAGGAGGTCCACGCGGGTGTCGCAGCTCCAGAAGAAGCGGAGGCCCTTCTCCCGGATCGCCCGGCAGAGCTCGATCACCCGCTTCTTGTTCGTGGTGAAGGTGTCGTCCTTGATCTGGATCATCTTCACCGGGAGGCGCGCGAGCGCGGCCTCCATCGCCGCGAGCGTGTACGCCACCGAGTTCGAGCGGAAGCCGCGGCCCCAGCTCGTCTCCGCGCCGCAGAAGGTGCAGGCCCACGGGCACCCCCGCGACGTCATGAGGATGTGCGTCCCGTAGTGCTTCTGCGGGCACTCGAGCGCGTCGAGGTCGGCGATCGCCCGGCGCTCGGGCCCGACCACCGGCTCGCCCGCGGCGTCGCGCCACGCCGCGCCCGCGAGGTGCTCGGCGCCCTTGCCCTCGGCGACGCGATCGCAGAGCTCGAGGAAGGTGACGTCGCTCTCGCCGATGCACACCGTGTCGACGCCGCGGAAGTGGCGGAGCACGTCCTTCGGCATCGGGGTCGCGTGCGGGCCGCCGACGGCGACGTGCGCGCGCGGGCGCCGCTTCTTGATGGCCTCGGCGACGAGCGCGACGCCGCGCCGGTTGGCGGTCCAGCACGACATCCCCCAGATGTCGGCGTCGAGGGCGTCGAGCACGCGCTCGACCTCCGGCCACGGCATCGCCGAGAGGTTGAGGATCTTCACCTGGTGGCCGGCGCGCTTGGCCGCCGCCCCGATGGCGAGGAGGCCGTAGGGGATCTGGTAGAAGTCGGCGTCGAGATCGCCGTGGACGTATTCGTCGGGCGGGCCGTCGACGGGATCGGGGGCCGACGAGGGCGCCGGGATCTTCCACGGCGGCGGGTAGACGAGCGCGACGCGCACGCCCCGAGCGTAGCGCAAAATCGCCGTCGGTCAGTCCGGCGTCGCGGTGTCGAACGAGTCGGCCTTGGCGGCCGCCCAGGCCCGCTTGTATTCCGCGGGGACGTCGCCCTCGACGAGCTCGCGCGGCTTCAGGTACCGGTACATCTCGCTGTAGTGCTTGACCTCGGTGGGGCTCACCCGCCGCAGGATGTGCCAGGGCCGGAGCTCCTCCGGGCGCTCACCCCCGAGGCCGAGATGAGCTCGACGAAGGCCCGCACCGTGTTCCGGTGGAAGTTGTAGACGCGCTTGGCCTTGTCGCCGACGACGAGCCCGGCGACGAGGTCGGGATCTTGGGTCGCGACGCCGGTGGGGCACTCGTTGGTGTTGCACTTCTGCGCCTGGATGCAGCCGAGGGCGAACATCATCGCGCGCGCGCTCGCGCAGAGATCGGCGCCGATCGCGATCTTGTGCGCGATGTCGAAGCCGGTCACCACCCGCCCGCTCGCCACGATCTTGATCTTGTCGCGAAGCCCCGTCCCCACGAGGGCGTTGTGGAGGAAGACGAGGCCCTCGTTGAGCGGCGTGCCGAGCACGTTCGAGAACTCGAGGGGCGCGGCCCCGGTGCCGCCCTCGCCGCCGTCGACGGTGATGAAGTCCGGGAGGATCCCGGTCTCGAGCATCGCCTTGCAGATCGCGAAGACCTCGCGGCGCTTGCCGATGCACAGCTTGAAGCCGACCGGCTTGCCCTTCGAGAGCTCGCGCAGCTTGCCCACGAGCTCGCACAGCTCGAGCGGCGTCGTGAACGCGGTGTGGGTCGGCGGCGAAAGGACGTCTTGCCCGAGCGGCACGTGGCGGATGGCGGCGATCTCCGGCGTGACCTTGCGCGCGGGCAAGATGCCGCCGTGCCCCGGCTTCGCCCCTTGGCTCAGCTTGAGCTCGATCATCTTCACCTGCTCGATCGCCGACTTCTCGGCGAAGCGCCCGGGGTCGAAGCGCCCCTCGGCGTCGCGGCAGCCGAAATACCCGGTGCCGATCTGCCACACGATGTCACCGCCGGGCTCGAGGTGGTGGGGGGAGAGCCCGCCCTCCCCGGTGTTGTGGGCGAACCCGCCGAGCTTGGCGCCGCCGTTGAGCGCGAGGATCGCGTTCTTCGACAGCGAGCCGTAGCTCATCGCCGACACGTTGAGCACGCTCGAGGCGTAGGGCTGCTTGCAGTCGGGGCCGCCGATGACGACGCGCGGGGCCTCGTCGGGCGGGTGGAGGGCGCGCAGCGAGTGGTTCATCCACTCATATCCCACTTGGTATACGTCGCGCTCGGTGCCGAACGGCAACGTGTCGGTGACGTTCTTGGCGCGCTGGTACACGAGCGATCGCAGCTCGCGCGAGAAGGGGCGCCCGGACGCGTTCGACTCCACGAAATACTGGTGGACCTCCGGGCGGATGATCTCGAGCCAGTAGCGGAAGCGACCGACGAACGGGAAGTTTCGCCGGATCGCGTGCTTCTCCTGGAAGAGGTCGTAGACGCCGAGGGCGATCACGACGCCGACGGGGACGAACGCCCAGGAGAGCTCGGGGACGAGGCGCGAGACCCCGAGGACGGCGCCCGCCGCCGCCACCGAACCGCCCAGGAAGATCTTGCGAGGCGTCAGCATGGTCGACGCAGGATAGGTACGGCCCGCCGCCAGGGAAAAAATCGCGCGGCCGCCGGAGCCCGCGGCCCCACCGCCGGCCTGCGGGCGGCTCGACCGTGGCAAACCCCGGGATCGACTGCACTTTCGACCGGTCGCTTTTTTTCTGAAATTCGCGCAAGGCGGCCGACGACCTTGAGGCCATGCGTCGACCTCTTGCTCACCGTGCGTCCAAGGTTGGCTACCTCCGCGGTCTCGGCCGCTATTTCAAGGATCCGAAGGCAGGCTTTTTCGGCAAGGCTTTCGTGTTCTTGGCGGTCGCGTACGTGGTGATGCCGCTCGATCTCGTCCCCGACATCGCGCCCGTCGTCGGCTGGCTCGACGACATCGGCGTGGTGGCGCTGGCCTTCGGCCACCTCGCGAAGGTGGCGAGCCGGTACCGCGAGCTGCCCGCCCCCGGTCCGGAGGATCTCGAGGCAGAAAACCTGCTCCTCGAGCGTACGTGAGATTCGGGAACTCCTGTTCCCTCGAGTCTCGAAAACCGTTACGCTCGTCGTCGAGGAGCCTTCACGAATGAATCAGCCTCCCTTTGGTCCCCCTCCCGGCGGTTATGGCGGTCCCCCTCCCGGGGGTTACGGCGCGCCGCCCCCCGGCCCCTACGGGCCCCCGCCGCCGCCCCCCATGGGCCCGCCGGGCATGATGCAACCGGCCGCCCCCTACGGGATCGATCCCGTGAGCGGCCTGCCCTACTCCGAGAAGTCGAAGATGGTGGCGGGGCTCCTGCAGCTCTTCGCCGGCGCCTTCGGCGTCGGGCGCTTCTACACCGGCCACATCGGCATCGCGATCGCGCAGATCGCCGTGGTCTGGCTCACCTGCGGTCTCGGCATCTTCTGGCCGATGATCGACGGTATCCTCATGCTCACCGGCCGCGTCACCGACGCCGAGGGTCGTCCGCTCCGTCCGGGCTGAGCCCACGTGTTTCGCCGAGCGCGCCTCGCCACCTCGCTCGCCTCCCTCGCGGCCGCTCTGACCGCGGGGAGCGTCGCGAGCGCCGAGCCCGAGGCCCCGCCTCCCCCTGGGAGCGCGGGGCCTTCGTCTTCGGCCGCGCCGTCCGCGTCGCCGAGCTCGCCGAGCGGCCCTGGCGCGCCGCCGCGCTCGCAGCCGGTGGCGAGCGATCCGCCCCCGGCCGGCAAGGACTGCAAGGACGACAAGTCGGAGAGCACGCGCGACAAGATCGTCAAATACGACGGCGCCTTCGACGTCGCGATCGGCCTCGCCGGAGCCCGGCTCGACGTCAACATGGACACCCGCCAGTCGAGCCAGTCGCTGGGGATGTTCCTCCACCTCGGCGCCTTCGGAGCCAAGAGCGGCGGGGCGTTCTCGTTCAAGCTCTCGAGCGTGCTCGCGCAAGGCGGCGCCGGTTTCGAGGTGCGCAGCCACGGCGAGGCGTTCGCGGGGCTCGGCCTCCCGGTCGCCGACGGCGGGCAGGTGTTCTTGGAGCTCGGCGCGTCGGGCTCGTCGTTCAAGAACGACGAGCTCGAGGCGAACGTCCTCAGCGCGCCGATGGCGTACGGCGGCTTCCAGCAGTCGTTCGACGGCTTCGGCTTCCAGCTCGGCCCACGCGGCGGCATCGCGATCCGGACCGAGTGGGAGCCGGGCGACGAGGCGGCCGGGCGTCGGCACCAGCGGGCGCTCAAGCCTCGCGTCGGCTACGGCGGAGCGGTCGCCGTCGCGAGCAAATACATCATCCTCGACGGCTCGCTCCTGCGGGTCGCGGGCACGGAGCCGCTCTACGCCGCGAACGGCCAGGTCTGCCTCGTCGCCGCCGTCCTCGTGGCCTGCGGCTTCGTGGACTACTGGCGCTCGGTCGCCACGACCTCCGGCGCCTCGCCGCTGCCGCCGGTGACGCGCGACGTCGACGCGACCTACATCGGCATCGCCCTCGGCTTCGGCACCGGCGGCGCCGAGGTGGCGTCGAGCAAGCCGTCGACGCCCAAGGCCCGCGACTGACGGCGAGCGCGCCGGCGCGCCTCACTCCCCCGCGACGTGGACCACGAGCGACCGCGAGTGGGGCGCCCGCCTGTGCTCCCAGAGATAGAGCGCCTGCCAGGTCCCGAGCGCGAGCGCGCCCGCGGTGACGGGCACCTGCTCGCTCGTCCGCGTCACCGCCGACCGCAGGTGGGCGGGCATGTCGTCGGGCCCCTCGTCGTCGTGCTCGTAGTCGCCCGACTCGGGCGCGAGGCTCTCCGCCCAGCGCTCGAGATCGCGGCGCACCGACGGCGCCGCGTTCTCCTGGATGACGAGCGAGGCGCTCGTGTGGCGGACGAACACCGTGCAGAGCCCGGTGGTCACCCCCGACTCGCGCACCACCCGCGCGACCTCGCTCGTGACGTCGTAGAGCCCCTTGCCCCGCGTCTGCACCGCGAGGGTGCGCTGGTGGACGGCCACCGCGCGCTCGCCTACTTGCCGACGAGGAGCCGCAGGCCCATGTCGATCGTGCCCTTGTAGGGCGCGGCGATGGCCTTCACCCCGGAGAAGCGGCTCTGGTAGAGCACGCCCTTCTTCTTCGTGAAGGTCTCGAAGCCCTCGCGCCCGTGGTACTGGCCCATGCCGCTCGGGCCGACGCCGCCGAACGGCATGTCCTCCTGGGCGAAGTGGAGCAGCGTGTCGTTGACGCAGGCGCCGCCGGAGGTGGTCTTCGTGAGGACCTCCTGCACCCGCGAGTCGTCGTTGTCGAAGTAGTAGAGCGCGAGCGGGCGCGGGTGCGAGTTGACGTACTCGATCGCCTCCTCCATCGACCCGTAGCCGTGCACCGGCAGGATGGGGCCGAAGATCTCGTCCTCCATCACCGTCATCGCGTCGGTCGCGCCGAGGACGATCCGGGGGATCATCTTGCGGCTCTCGGCCGAGAGCTCCTCCTTGGCGGGGTTGAGCTCCACGATCTTGGCGCCCTTGTCCTCGGCGTCGGCGAGGTACTTCGCGAGGCGGTCGTAGTGCCGGCCGTTGACGATGGACGTGTAGTCGGGGTTGTCGGCGAGCGTCGGGTACATCGCGGCGACCGCCGCCTTGCACTCCTCGACGAACGCCTCGACGCGCCCCTTCGGCAGGAAGACGTAGTCGGGCGCGATGCAGGTCTGCCCGGCGTTGAAGAGCTTGCCGCGCATGATCTTCTCGGCCGCGGCCTTGAGCGAGTAGTTCTCGCTCACGATCGCGGGCGACTTCCCGCCGAGCTCGAGGGTCACGGGAACGAGGTTCTCGGCCGCGGCCCGCATGATGATCTTGCCGACCGACGTGGAGCCGGTGAACAGCAGGTGATCGAACGGGAGCTTCGAGAAGGCGACCCCGACCTCGAACCCGCCGTTGAACACCGCGACCTCGTCCTCGGCGAACGCGTCACGCACGATGGTGTCGATGATCTCGGCCGTCTTCGGGGTGAGCTCGCTCGGCTTGATCATCACGCGGTTGCCGGCAGCGAGCGCGTACACGAGCGGCGCGAGGGCGAGGTTGACGGGGTAGTTCCAGGGGGCGATGACGCCCACCACGCCGAGGGGCTGCTTCAGGATCTCGCAGCGGGCCGGCAGGGCCGCCCACCACGTCTCGCGGGGCTCGGGCTCCATCCACTCGTGGAGGTGGGCGCGGGTGTGCTTGATGCCGTTCAGCGTCGTCAGCACCTCGGCGAGGAGCGTCTCGTGGCGCGAGCGGTTGCCGAAGTCGGTGGAGATGGCGCGGACGATCCCCTCCTTGTGCTTCAGGATCGACCTCTCGAGCTTGTCGAGGTTCTTCATCCGGGCGTCGTAGTCGGGGGCGCCCGCCGAGACGTTCTTCTTGCGCATCCGCTCGAGCACGGCCGCCATGCCCTCCGCGGTGGCCGGGGCGCGCTCGGCCCGAGCCTCGGCGCCGCCGTTCTTCTTCGGGGCGGGCTGTGACGCCTCGGCCTTGTCGTCCGTCGCGACCTTCCCGCTCGCCCGCTCGTGGGTCTCGGGGTCCTTCTGGGTCTCCTGGTTCTCCACGGCCTCGCTCATGACGCCTCCCGCTGGGTGCCACCCCCGCACCCGACGACGGGGGGCGGCGACGACGAATGCGCCGCCCGAGAGCGGCGGCGACCTTGTTTCGGCCTTCACTTTACCACGTCCTGCCATTCGACGCGGCGCGGCAAAGCGTATTAGGATCAGAGCGCATGTGGACGAGAGGTTGGCGCGACGAGGTATGGAGCCGTCTGGACCAGGAGTGGGACGTCATCATCGTGGGAGGCGGCATCACCGGGGTCGGGATCCTCGGTGAGGCGACCCGGGGTGGGAAGAAGGCCCTGCTCGTCGAAGGGAACGACTTCGCCTACGGGACCTCGAGCCGCTCGACCAAGCTCGTCCACGGCGGGCTCCGCTACCTCCGCCAGGGCCAGTTCCTCGTCACCCGAAAATCGGTGAAGGAGCGCGAGCGCCTCATGCGCGAGGCGCCCGGCCTCGTCACGAACCTCGGCTTTTCGCTCGCCACCTTCCCTGGGGACAAGATCCCGCGCTGGATGTACGGGATGGGCCTCATCATGTACGACGCCCTCGCGTGGAAGTGGGCGCACGAGCGCGAGACCAAGGAGGGGCTCGAGAAGCGCCTGCCCCCGCTCGTGGGCTCGGGCGTCCTCGGCGGCTACCACTACTTCGACGCCCAGACCGACGACACGCGCCTCGTGATGCGCGTCGTCCGCGAGGCGGTGAGCGAGGGCGGCACGGCCATCAACTACGCGCGCGCCGACTCGCTCCTGCGCGACAGCACGGGGAAAGTGCACGGAGTCGTGGTGCGCGACGTCGCCCCCGGCGAGCGCCACGGCCGCACCGCCGAGGTGAAGGCCAAGGTCGTCATCAACGCGACCGGCGCCTGGGCCGACGACCTCCGCCAGAAGATCGGCAAGGACGCGCGGATGCGGAAGATCCGGGGCAGCCACCTCACCTTCCCCCGCGAGCGCATGCCCATCGGCGAGGCGGTGAGCCTCCTGCACCCCGGCGACGGCCGCGCCGTGTTCGCGGTGCCGTGGGAGGGCGTCACCATCTTCGGCACCACCGACAAGGACCACCCCGAGAGCCTCGACACCGAGCCCGCGATCAGCGACGAGGAGGTCGAGTACCTCATGGTGTGCGCGCGGCGCGCCTTCCCCGCGCTCGAGCTCCAGAACGAGGACATCGTGTCGTCGTGGGCCGGCGTGCGCCCGGTCATCAACACCGGCGCCAAGGATCCGTCGAAGGAGTCGCGCGAGCACGCGGTGTGGCGCGAGGACGGTCTGCTCACCATCGCCGGCGGGAAGCTCACCACGTTCGCGCTGATGGCGCGCGACGCGCTCGCCGCGGTGGAGGACGTCCTCGGCCCGCTCGCCGAGCGCACCTTCGTCTTCGAGCCCGAGGACGGCGCCGCCGAGCGGCTCCCGAAGGCGATGAGCGACGCCGACAAGGTCCGCGTCCTCGGGCGCTACGGCCCGGAGGCGCCGGACGTCTTCGCGCGCGAGGACCTCATGGACGGCGTCGGCGGCAGCATCGCGACCTACGCCGAGCTCGAGCACGCCGCGCGCGCCGAGGGCGTGGTGAAGCTCGAGGACCTCCTCTTGCGGCGCACCCGCGTCGGCCTCCTGGTCCCGCACGGCGGCAAGGCCGAGATGAGCCGCATCCGCGCGGTCGCCCAGCCGGCCCTCGGCTGGACCGACGACGAGTGGGCCCGCGAAGAGGCCGACTACGAGAAGACCTGGCGCGCCGCCTACGCCGGGAGGCAGTGAGCGGTGTGCATCCCCCGCGAGGCGCTCCTCTCGGGCCTCGTGTCGCGCGTGCGCGCCGACGGCTACCTCGTCACGAGCCGTGACGTGACGTCGCTCCGGTCGGCCGGGCTCGAGGCGAAGGCGATCGCGGCGGCGTTCGCCGAGGGCGAGGGACCCGCGTTCGCGCACGCGCGGGCGGTGGTGGCGGAGGTGCTCGCGGGGGCGTGAGGAGCGCCCGACGCGGAGGCGGGCGCGGACGCGTGCGCGCGCCCGCTCGCGACGGCTAGGGCGTGTCCCTGAACGCCGGCTCTCCTCTCGCCCGTGCCCGTGCCCGTGCCCGTGCCCGTGCCCGAGGGAGGCAACAGGGTGCGCAAAGCGGGCGATGGGGAGTGGATGCAGGCGCTCGACCACGAACGACTGG
>JAEUKG010000733.1 GCA_016794325.1 Myxococcales bacterium
GAGCCCGGCCAAGGACTTCCAGGACGCGCCCTCCGCGTGCGGCACCAGCTCCACCGCCGTCGAGCCCTGCTCGTGCGGCGGCGCGACCCAGAACAGCCGCGCGCAGCTCCTCACGATGGTCGGCGCCCGCCCGACGCCGCCGCCTCCCCCGCCGACCACCGGCGACACCAAGCCCCCGGTCGTCACCATCGCGTCGCCCGCCGAGGGCGCGAGCGTGCCCGGCAACGCCGTCGTCGACGTGAGCGTCGACGCGACCGACGACGTGGGGGTCGCGAGCGTGGAGCTGTATTGGGAGTACAGCGACCGCGTCCTCGCGTGCGACGACGCGGCGGGCTTCGCGACCTGCACGCGCGCCGGAGCGCGCACCACCTGGCACGTGAACGCCGGCACCGGGCCGCGCCGCTTCTACGCGATCGCCAAGGACGCCGCCGGAAACCGCGCCCAGTCGGCGACGCGCTCCATCACCCTCACCGGGGCCCCGCCGCCGCCGCCGGTCGACGCGCCCCCCGCGGTGACCCCCGACCTGCCGCGCGCGGGGACCGTCCTCACGCGAGGCGGGACGATCACCTTCCGCGTCCGCGTGACCGACGACAAGAGCGTCGGCGACGTCCGCGCCCACTGGGGCTACCCCGGCGGATCCCTCGAATACGCGATGAAGACGACGAGCACCGCCGGCGTCTACGAGGCGACGACGACGGTGAGCGCCACCGCCGCCGCCGGCAAGCGCACCGTCTGGTTCTCGGCCACCGACGGCGCAGGGCAGAGGACGACGTCGCCGGCGGTGGAGGTGACTATTCCGTAAGGGATACCCATCACTCCGCGATCACGATCGCGGAGCCGCAAGGGATGTCGACCTCGCGGGACGCCTCGCGCGTGCCGACCGCGATCGAGTGGGTGCCGCAGAGGACGTCGAACACGCGGGGGCCGGAGCCGAGGAGCCGCTTGCCGTCGTAGTAGACGAAGCCGCTCGCGGCGGGGCCCCGGAGGACCACGCGCCCGAGCTTCTTCTTGGCGCCCGTCGCCTCCACCTTGGCGGCCTCCTTGGCCGAGGGCGGCTTGGGCGTCGGAGCGGCCAGCGCCTTCGGGGGCTCGGGGGGCGCGGGCTCGGCGGGCGGCGGCGGCGCGGGGGGCGCGGCCGCGGCGACGGTGGCTTGCGCTGGGGACGACGCCCACGCGCGAACGCCCACGACCCCGGCGACCACGGCGACGGTGACGGCGAGCGCGGCGCCGACGCGCGCGAGCCGGGCGGACACGGGCACCGGCGCTTGCCACTCGACCTCGATGTCCTCCGCGAGGTCGGGCGCGTCCCCCACCCCGAGGTCGGCGGCCACGGCGAGGCCGCTCGGCTCCGCGGGGGGTCCTTCGCCACCCGCGGCGGGAGGCGTCTCGACGACGTCCTTGTCGAAGACGATCCACGGCGTCGACGGCTGCTTCAGGAAGTACCGGACGTCGCTCTCGAGGTACGGACGATCCACGGGTGCTCGCCGCGCCGGTCCATGCACCTCCGCCACCTCCGCGGAATCTTTCGAGTCCTTCTTGGGGCGCGCGTCCACGATGGATGCATCGTGCAAGGAACGAGCCGCGACCCGCTTGGCGACGGCTGGCACGTCGCCTGCTCTTTCCGTCCTCCGTCACCCGCTCCCGCGAGCAGTTTCGCGGGCTTCGAGATCCCCATGATGCACTCTCGCGACAACCAGGCTTTCAGGAACGAAAGCGCGCGCGCGGACCGCTCGGCGTGGGAGGGCGTCGCGGCCACGGTTCGGTCGCGCTTCGAGTCTCTCGAGCTCCTCCACGAGGGTGAGGTCGTGTGCGTATTCAGCGCACGCCGGGTCGATGACGGGCGCTTGGGAGCGCTGAAGGTCCTCACCCCGGGTGCGTTCGGGCACGCGCCCACCCGCGCGCGGCTGGCGCAGCAAGCGCACGCCCTGCAATCGCTGCGCACCCCCATCGCCGTGCGCCTGGTCGAGTCGAAGCTCGGCGGCCCCGGGCCGTACCTCTTCCTCGAATACGTGCACGGGCACGCCATCTCGGTCGGCACACCTCACCCGGCCGAAGCCGCGGTCCGGGTCGGGCTCGCGGTCTGCCAGGTGCTTCGGGAGCTGCACGGGAGCGGGTTCGTGCACCGCGCGATCGAGCCGTCGCACCTCCTCGTGACGCGCGACGGGATCCGCGTGCTCGGCTTCGGGCACGTCTCCGAGGACGGCCATCGCCTCACCGCGAAGGGGATCCGCGTCGGCTCCCTCGCCTACGCGGCGCCCGAGCAGCTCCGCGGCGACCGGCCCACCCCGGCGATGGATGTCTTCGCGCTCGGCGTGGTCCTCACGGGCATGTTGACCGGCGGGTCGCCGTGGCGAGGCAAGACGATCGCCGGCATCGTCGCCGCGTCTTCCTCGGCGGGTCCGTTCGAGGACCGCCAGCTCGCGCTCCTGCCGCGCGCCTGGCGCGGCCTGCTCGCGGCGATGACCCACCGGTGCGCGGACGAGCGCCCGGGCGTCGACGAGGTCTCGTTCCGGCTCGCCGCCCTCGGCGACGGCTCGCCGACGCTCGACGGCGCGGCGCAGGAGCCGCGCGCGCCGCTCACGGCTCGACGCGATCGAGGCGCGGGCGCGCCGACGCCGACGCCGGGGACGGGGCCGCGGGCGCGGGAGGCGGAGCCCCTGCGCCCCACGTCTTGAGCGGCGCGGGGAGCTCGATCGGCGCCACGGCCTGGGGCGGCCCCACGTCCCGGACCGGGAGCGCCGGTGGAGGCGCGGCGACGGCGCGCTGCTTCTCGCGGATGTCGCCGAGGAGGCCGCGCTTCGTCGACCAGTCCATCGAGGGCTCCCAGCGGCCGGGCTCGAAGAGCGCGATGTGGTCGCTGAGCTGGCGGCGCTCGTGCATCTTCTCCTCGAAGACGCGCTTCATGTCGCTCTCGTCGCGCAGGATGTGGGGAGTGACGAGGAGCACGAGGTTCGATTTGTCGTTGGTGTCGGTGCTCGTGCGGAAGAGCGCCCCGAGCAGCGGGATGTCGCCGAGGAGCGGCACCTTGGTCTCGGCGCGCGAGCGCCGATTGCGCACGAGGCCGCCGAGCACCACCGTCTGCCCGTCGGGGATCGTGAGCGTCGTCTTGGCCTCGCGGTCGATGAACGAGACGGTGCCGTAGGTGTCGGATTTGTCGGGGGTGCTGGCGACGTCGCTGATCGTCTCCTCGACGTCGAGCCGCACCTTGTTCGACTCGTTGAGGTGCGGGGTGAGCTTGATCTTCGGCCCGATCGCGCGGTAGCTCGCCGACGCGGGCGAGCCCGCGCCCGGGAGCGTGGTGCCGGAGATCACGGTGGCGGCCGGCGGCGCGTTGGGCTGGAGGGAGGTGTTGAGCTGCACGCGGAGCTCGGCCGGGATGTTGTCGCTCGCGATGACGTGGGGGGACGAGAGCACGTCGGCGGCCTTGCTCGTCGCCTGAGCGACGAGGAGCGCGCCGACGCCGGGGATCTTGTCGATGCTCGTGCCCGCGCCCGTCGGGATGGAGAACGGGAGCTTGATGTCGGGCCCCCGGATCCCGAGCGCGAACGCCTGGAGATCCGCAGGCGACGGCGCGAGCACCGAGGTCGAGCCGCGGAAGCCGCCGTAGGCGAGCCCCTGGCCGCTGCCCATCGTCACCCCGTCGCCGCCGTGGAACGCGAAGCCGAGCGAGGTCGCCTTCTCGAGGGTGAGGTCCATGATGACGCACTCGAGGTAGACCTGGCGCTTCGGCTGATCGAGGGCCCGGATCACCTCGCGGATCTGGAGGAAATCGCGCGGCGAGGACGTCACGATGAGCGCGTTCGACGTCTCCTCGACGCCCACCTTCGCCGGCCCCTCGAGCGGTGACGACGGCGCCGTCGCGCCCTTGCCCGCCGCCTGCGGCCCGAGCGACGAGAGCACCTCCGACAGCGGCTGCACGATCTTCTTCGCGTCGGCGTACGCGAGCCGGACGACCTGGATCTGCGCCTCGTTCTGCGGGGGGACGTCGATGTGCTCGAGCAGCGCGAGCACCCGCCGGTAGCCCTCGTCGGTGGCGACGACGACGAGCGCGTTCGGGCGGTCGACGGGGACGATGCGCACGAGGCGCGGATCGGGCCGTGCGTCCTTTCCGCCCTTGAGGTCGAAGAGGTCGCCGAGCTTCTTCTCGACCTCGGACGACGCCGCGTAGCGGAGCGGCTGGAAGTAGAGCCTCGCCTCGGGGCCCTTCACGTCGATCTCGTCGAGGATGCGCATCACCCGGCGGAGGTTCGCGCCGGTGTCGGTGACGATGAGCAGGTTGCCGGCCGGGTACGGGACGACGCTCCCCTCCTTGGTGAGGAACTTCTGCACGAGCTGGGTGGTCACGTCGTCGGCGCCGACGTTCTTCAGGCGGTGGACCCGGGTGACGTACCGCTCCTCGGGCGAGAGCTCCTCGCCGTCTTTGACGATCGGCGTCGTCTTCTGCGTGATGTCCTGCGACTCCACGATCTTGAGGACGCCGCCCTCGGGCAACACCGTGAGCCCGTTGGCCTGGAGCGAGGCCAGGAACGCCTGGTAGGCCTCGGCGACGGT
>JAEUKG010000737.1 GCA_016794325.1 Myxococcales bacterium
GCAGGGTTTCGACCATGGCCTCGGCGCCCGAGGCTACTCGATCCGGCGCCGCTTGACCTATCATCGCGTCCGATGGCCAGCCCGCGACGTCACCTCCTGGTGGGTAACCCCACCGCCCAGAGCGGAAAGAACCAAGAGCGCATCGACCGCGCGCTCCGATATATGCAAGATGCAGGTATCCCCGCCGATCTCCTGCCCACCCTCCCCGGCGGCAAGACGATCGGCGCGGTGCGCGACGCGCTCGACGCGGGCCGCTACGACGTCGTCGTCGCGATGGGCGGCGACGGCACGTTCCGCGAGGTGGCGGCGGGCCTCTACACGAGCGATGCGCGCGAGCGCACCGCGCTCGGCATGCTCCCCACCGGCACCGCCAACGACCAGGGCAAGAGCTTCGGCCTCGACGCCGCGCCCGAGGCGATCGAGCGCAACGTGGGCGTCATCCGCGCCGGGCACGAGACCCGCCTCGACGTCGGCACCATCCGCGCCGCGGGGGCGCCGGAGCCGGAGTACTTCTTCGACTCGGCGGGGTGGGGGCTCTCGGCGCGCGTGCTCGCCCAGCGCAACAAGGACCGCGCGCTCGTCGACGGGCTCGGGCCGCTCAAGGAGATCTACCGCGACCACGCGGTGTACGCCGGCGCCTTCTTCAAGACGTTCCTCGAGTCCTACGTCGTCGACGACAAGCTCCGGGCGCACTGCCTCCTCGACGGAGAGGCGGTGGTGCTCGACGGGCTGACGGACCTGGTGGTGAAGAACACGCGCGTGTACGCCGGGTCCTGGGTCCTCGACCGCCGCTCGCGCCACGACGACGGCCTCTTCGAGATCGTCCCCTTCCGGGGCAAGCGCGACTGGGCCTCGAAGGTCATCGTCGATCTCGACGGCAACCCCGTCACCGAGAGCATGCTCAACGAGATCGGCGTCGAGCACTCCCGCCCGCTCCGCGCGGCCACGATGACGATCGAGCTCTTCGCCCCCGCCGACGTCGGCCTCGGGGCGGAGCTCGCCGCCCAGATCGACGGCGAGGAGTGGCTGCCCCACGCGACGGTGGACGTCGCCGTCATTCCTCGTGGGATACGGCTAGTCGTCCCCGAGTGACCGGGCGGCGGCCGGGTCGTCGACGTCGGCGGGAGTGTCCCAGTCGTGCACCTGGGCGCGCTCGTCGGCGGAGAGCTCGAGGGGCACGGCCCCGACGTCGTCGAGGAGGCCCGTGAGGCTCGTCGCCCCGCGCGCGATGCGGGCGTCGACGGCGGGCAGGGCGCGCGCCGCGTCCCACCGCGCGCAGAACGGCTCCCACCGGCCGCCGCGCGTCGCCGCGACCGCGATGGCGTCGGGCGCGCTCAAGAGGCGCTCGGCGAGCGCGATCGTGACGTGCGGCATGTCGCACGCGAACGTGAGCGCCGGCCGCCCCCGCGCGTGCAGGAGGAGCGCGCGCAGGCCCCCGAGCGGGCCGATCCCCGCCGGCGCGTCGTCGAGGGTGAGCTCGGCCCACGCGGCATATTCGGGGCGTCGCCCGACGAGCCGAGCCTCGACCCCGAGCTCCGTCG
>JAEUKG010000745.1 GCA_016794325.1 Myxococcales bacterium
GGCGCGCCCCTGACACGACAGGAGGGCGAGGGTGGGGAGGACGCGCCGGAGCACGTGGCCGCTCGGTCGTGGCACGACGCCATCGTACACCGCGGCGCGGGGCCGGCTCAGCTGCAGACGACGTAGTGGATGACGAGCCGCTGCCCGCGGCGCACGAGGGCGACGTCGTGGTCGCCGCTCCCGCCGCGATCGGCGTAGACGCGGAGCGCGTCTTCGGGCGAGGTGACGGGCCGGCCGTCGATGGTGTCGAGGCGGTCGCCGTTCTGGAGGCCGAGCGCCGCGAGGGCGGAGTCGGCGCGGAGGCCGAAGACGCGGAGACCGACGACGCGGCCGCGCGCCGTCTCGGGGACGAAGCGCGCGGTGTCGAGCTCGCCGGGCTGTAGGACCCAGTCGAGCGCCTGGCGCGAGACCATCACCCGGCGAACCTGACCGTCGGGGAAGATCGTGACCGGGCTCGCGCCCTCGCACGCGGCGGCGGCGCCGCTCGTGAGCGCGCGGACGACGCGCTCGGCGGGAGGGCGATCGTCGCGCGGGGGCGGCGGGGCCTCGGCCGCGGACGATGGCGGCGTGGGCGCGGGGGCGAAGCGCGGCGCGAGCATCGTCGCGACGCCGATCCCGACCCCCACCCACATCAGCCGGTTCATGTGCCCGATGACCGCCTCGACGCCCTCGTTCATTCCCTGCCCCCCTTGCGCGCGTCGTGCCAGCGCTTCGCGGCGTAGTTTCGCGCACTTGGAGGGGCCGGCGGCGCGCCCTCCGTGACGTTTTGTCAGGGCGCACCCGGGGCGTGCCGGCTTGTCAGGCGAACATGTCCATCACGCGGAGGACGAACCACACAAGCCCCGCGACGACGACGGCGGCCGAGAGCGCCTTCACGCCCTTGGGCTGGAACCACTTGAGGTAGATGCGGGCGAGGAGGATGAACGGGAGGACGCGGACGAGCACGGCGAGCTGGCCGAGCTCCACCCCGAGGTTGAAGGAGAAGAGCGCGAGGGGGAGGCGCTCGCGCGGTAGATCGAGCTCGCGGAGCGCGCCCGCGAACGCGAAGCCGTGGATGAAGCCGAAGGGGAACGACACGCGCCACCGCCCGCGCGCGCTCTTCACGAAGAAGTTCTCGACGCCGACGTACGCGATCGAGAGGGCGACGGCGGCCTCGATGAGCTGCGGGCGCGGCGTCCACACGTCGAGCGCGGAGAGCGCGAGGGTGATCGAGTGGCCGACGGTGAAGGCGGTGATGACGGCGAGGATCGACTTCAGCCGGCCGCGGACGATGATGAGGCCGAAGAGGAAGAGCAGGTGGTCGGGGCCGGTGAGGATGTGCTCGACGCCCATCCACACCATCTGGAAGAAGCTCTTCACGCTGCTCCCGAGGGAGGGCGAGGCGGGCGCCTTCTCGGCCTTGGGCGCGGCGCCGCCGTCGGCGGCGACCGCCTTGGGCGTCACCGCGAAGCGGAGATCGCCGCGGTGGAGCATCACGTCTTCGGTGGTGACGCCGACGCCGCGGGCGATGTGGCGGTGCCCGTGCGGCAGCCCTGCCAAGAAGCCGGCCTCGATCTCGAAGCGCGACGGCTGCACCTTGCACGTGTAGGTCGCGACGATCTCGACGCCGTCCTGATCGCTGAGCGACAGGTCCCGCAGGG
>JAEUKG010000757.1 GCA_016794325.1 Myxococcales bacterium
GCCTTGCAGCCGGTCGCCGTGCAGTAGCCCGTGGTCTTGCCCGGCATGAGCGCGCAGTAGCTCGCCTCGGCCGCGCACTCCTTGCTCTCCTTGCACTCGCGCCCCCACGCGGCGCTCGCCGGCGGCTTGGGCGAGGGCGGATCGACGGTGGCGAGCGGCTCGCCGAAGGTGAAGTTGCAGCTCGTGAGCGGGACGCCCACGTCGCGGAGCGCGACCAGCGTGTACTTCTTGCCCTTCACGAGCTCGGGCGCCCGCGTGCGCGGCGGCGTGTCCTGGAACGAGCCCTCGGGGGTCGTGCCGTAGCCGACGCCGGCAGCGAGCGCGTCGGCGTCGGGCGTCACGTCGAGCCGCCAGACGGTGCCCGCGGGGCGATCGAGGTTCGGGGGCACGCCCGGGTTCTTGGAGCCCACCTCGAGCACGTAGAGGTAGCGGGCGGTGCCGCCCTTCCACGACACCTTGCCGTCGGGGGCGACGCCCTCGCCGGCGCCGCACGCCTGCGGCGCGCGCACGCTGGCCTCGTAGATGGGGCCGCCGAAGGGCTTCACCGCCCGGGCCTGCTCCTCGGAGACGCCGCGGCGGGCGAGCTCGTCGACCACGAGCTTGCGCATGCGCGCGGGGTCGGTGCTGGGGAGGCCGACCGCGGTGCGGTCGAACCCGTGATTATCCGCGGCGGGATAGGCGCCGAGGACCGACGAGTCGGCGAGGCCGGCGAAGAGGGCGAGGCCGTCGTTCGAGGCCGTCTCGAGCCAGTTGCCGGCGGCGCCGATGTCCCACTTCGAGGCGCCGCGCGGCGTGAGGGAGGCGTCGTGGCAGCAGGCGCACCCGGTCGCCGCCACCTGGCCGCGCGCCCACTCCACCTCCGCGAGGTGGGCCGCGCTCGCGGGCTCGGCCTTCGGCGCCTCGGCGCGCTTCGCGGACCAGTACGGGCGCTGGGTGCGCACGACGTCGCACGCGGCGTATTTGCCGAAGGCGCGGCCGGGCTCGGTCGCGCCGGCGATGCTCACGTTGCTGCACACCTTGCCGTCGCGCTTGCCCGCGGCCTCGCCGGCGAGCGGCGCCCGGCAGTCCTCGAAGGCCGGGATGAACACGCCCGGCTTGGCGTCCTCGACCTTGGTGACCGGCGTGACGTCGGACCGGAACCGGAGGCCCACCTCGCCGGTCCCTTCGCTGGAGGTCGAGGAGCAGGCGGCGACGATCGCGGCGGACACGAGGACGGCGGGTACGAGGGCGCGTTTCATGGTGCGCAGATGTAGTTCGAGGACGATTTTTGTCAAGCCTTTGTATATTCTTTGTTCATCTTCTGACCGGACGACGGCGTGCCACGGTCTGGCACAGCGGGGGGCCGGAGACGACAGCGCCGCCCGGCCGCGCGCGTCCACGCGCCGCAGATCACGCAGGAAACCTGGTTGGCCGCGTCGTTGCGATGGAGAGGGAGCATGAAGCGCGACGAGCTCCCGGTGAAGTTCCCCTGCCACGTCGACTGGCGCCGCATGACCCCGGTGGAGGGCGGCCGGTTCTGCGGCGACTGCCGGAAGACGGTCCGGGATCTGTCGGCGCTCACCGAGGAGGAGGCCAAGGCGCTCCTCCGCGCGGCGCGCCCCGGCGAGCTCTGCATGCGCGCGCGGGTCGACGCCGAGGGCGAGATCGTCTTCGCCAAGCCGCAGGTGATCCCGACCGGGCTCCTCTTCAAGGCGCGCCGCGCGGTCCTCGCGGTGGCGCCGCTCGCGCTCGCGGCCTGCCACGCTCCGGTCCTCGGAGAAGAGTACGTCCTGGGCGAGCCGGCGTACGTCGCGCCACCCGCGGCGGCCGACGCGGGGGCCGACGCCGAGCCCGCGAGCGATGGCGGAGCCGGCGACGCGGCGGGGGACGCGGCGAAGGGCGACGGC
>JAEUKG010000763.1 GCA_016794325.1 Myxococcales bacterium
AACGTCGCGTGGAGCGACTCGTGGAGGACGATCTCCGCGAGCTCGCCGAGCGCCTCGGGCCCATCGGGGATCATCGTCGACAGCACCGGATCCGCGAACCAGCCGAGGGTCGAATACGCCCCCGCGGGCCGCACGTCCGCGTCCCAGCCTTGCTTCGCCAGATCGGCGCCGAACGCGCGCGCCTCCTTCTCGTCGAACCACCCCACGTAGGTGATCGAGCCGATGATCGGGAACCGCCACACCTTCGAGCGGAAGCGGAGCGCCTCCGACGCGCTCACGATCCACACCGCGGCGCGCCGGTCGAGCCGCACGTACATCTCGTAGTTCTTGGTGGGCTTGAGCCCGTGCTGCTCCCCGAAGGACTTGATCGGCCGGATCTCCCCGAGGAGCGCGCGCTCGCGCGGGCGCAGGTGCTTGCCCTCGACGAGCGCGTCGATCGGCTGGGCGCGGTTGATGAAGTCCTCCTGCCCCGCCGCCGCCTGGGCGACGTAGTGCATCGTGCCGCAGCCGCCGAGGGCGGCGGCCCCGGCCGCTCCGACCGAGGCGAGCGCCACCCGCGCCGCGAGGGCGAAGAGGGCCCGTCGAAAGCGAGAAACGAGGTCTGACTCCGAGGGCGAATCTTGCACGCGTTGGGCGCGGGAGGGCTCCGCCGCAGCCGAAGTGGGCACCATGGGAGGCACGAGTCTATCACCGGACTCGACCCGAGCGCGGACCTTCGGGTATTCCTTGGAGTATGCGAACGCGGTCGATCCTCCTCGCCCTCACCCTCGGCGCCACCCTCGCGATCCACGCCGCCCCCGCGGCGGCCCAAGACACGTCGCAGATGAGCGAAGAGGAGAAGAAGAACGTCGCCCGTACGCTCGGCGAGGAGGGGCAGAAGGCCTTCGACGCCAAGAGCTACCCGCGCGCCGAGCAGCTCTTCCGCGACGCCGAAAAAGCGTTCCCCGCGCCGACGCTCACGCTCGGCCTCGCCCGCACGCTCGCGGCCCAAGGCAAGCTCGTCGCCGCCGTCGAGACGTACAACCGGATCATCCGCGAGTGGGGCCCGAAGACCGACGCTCCCGCGCCGTTCAAGGCCGCGCTCGACACCGCGCGTTCCGAGGTGGGCCCGGTCACGAACCGGCTCGGCAACCTCACCCTCACCATCGAGCCGGCGAACGCGCCGAACCTCAAGCTCACCCTGGACGACAAGCCCTTCCCGAACGCGATGCTCGGCGTGAAGCGCCAGATCGATCCGGGCTCGCACGTCCTCAAGGCGAGCGCCGATGGCTTCAAGACCGCCGAGAAGCCCTTCCCGATCGCCGAGGGCGCGAACGCCGACGTGAAGGTCACGCTCGAGGCGGGCACGGGCGCCGCCGTCGTCCCCCCGCCGGGGCCGACGGGCCCCAACCCGCCCCCGCCCGGCCCTGGCGACACCGTCACCCCGCCGCCGTCCGACGCGCCCGCCAGCGGCGGAAACGGCATGAAATACGCGGCCTACGGCGCCTTCGGCCTCGCGGGCGCTGGCCTCGTCGTCGGATCGATCACCGGCATCGTCGCGATGGGCAAGGCCTCGAGCCTCAAGGACGTCTGCCGCGACGGCAAGTGCCCCTCGTCCGAGGACTCGAACATCTCGAGCTACAAGACGATGGCCACCGTCTCCACCGTCGGCTTCATCGTCGCCGGCGTCGGCGCCGCGGCGGGCGCGGTCCTCTTCATCACCGCCCCGAAGTCGAGCGGAGCGCTCGGCAACAAGACCGACATCGGCCTCTACGTCGGGCCGGGCAGCCTCGGCGCCGCCGGCCGCTTCTGAACCGAGCGCGCGGGCCCGGCGCCGAGACCGAATCGACGCGGGCTGGGCGCGCGGGGGTGTCTCCCAGGCCCGAGCGTGTGCTAACCACGCCGGCTCGTGGACGCCGTCGTCTTCCGAAAGGTGCGCGCGATCGATCCCGCGTGCGGCCTCGACGCGCTCGTCGACGTCGTCGTCGAGGGCGGCCGCATCACCCGCCTGGGTCCGGAGGCCGCGAAGGGGGTGGAGGGCGAGCGGGTGTGGGAGGTCGGGCGCGAGGGCGCTTGGCTCCTGCCCGGGCTCGTCGACCTCCACGCCCACCTCCGGGAGCCCGGCCAGGAGTACAAGGAGGACATCGCGAGCGGGCTCGCTGCTGCGGCCGCCGGCGGCTTCACCGACGTGTGCGCGATGCCGAACACCTCCCCGGTGAACGACTCTCCCGCCGTCACGGAGCTCATGCTCGAGCGCGCCCGCACCGTCGGAGGCCCCCGCCTCCACCCGCTGTCGGCGATCACCGTGGGCCAGCGCGGCGACGCCCTCTGCGATCTCCGCGCCCAGCGCGACGCCGGGGTGATCGCGATGTCCGACGACGGGCGCTGCGTCACCCGGAGCGACGTGATGATGAGCGCCCTGGTAGCGGCGCGCGACCTCGACATCCCGCTCGTCCAGCACGCCGAGGACCACGCCCTCACCGCGGGCGCGGTGATGCACGAGGGCGCGGTGAGCGCGCGGCTCGGGCTGCGCGGGTGGCCGCGCGTCGCCGAGGACGTCATCGTCGCCCGCGACCTGATCCTTGCATCCTACACACGTTCCCGGTACCACCTCGCCCACGTCTCGACGCGGGGCGCCGTGGAGCTGGTGCGCGAGGCGAAGTCGCGGGGCCTGCCGGTGACCTGCGAGGTCACGCCCCACCACCTGCTCCTCACCGACGCCGCGCTCCTCGGCTACGACCCCCTGTGCCGGGTGAACCCCCCGCTGCGCGAAGACGACGACGTGGCCGCGCTGCGCGCTGGGCTCGCCGACGGGACGATCGACTGCATCGCGACCGACCACGCCCCCCACTCCGCCTCCGACAAGGGCTACCGCTCGGAGGCGACGCGCGCGAGCAAGGAGGCCCTCCTCGCGGCCGCGCCCGGCATGGTCGGGCTCGAGCTCTGCCTGCCGCTCCTCCTCGAGCTCGCCGCGACGGGCGCGCTGCCGATCGCGCGCGTGATCGCGGCGCTCACCTCCGGCCCCGCCGGCGTGGTGGGCATGGAGGGGCGCGGCCTCTACGAAGGCGCGCGCGCCGACCTCGTCGTCCTCGACGCCGACGCGCGTCGGACGGTCGATCGAGGCGCCCTGCGGTCGAAGAGCAACAACACGCCGTTCGAGGGTCGCGAGATCCGCGGGCGGGTGATCGTCACCATGGTCGGAGGCCGCGTGGTCTTCGACGAGAGCGCGCGAGCGGAGAAGAACCGATGACACACGCCCACGGACAACGAGCGCACCTCGCCCTCGCGGACGGCACGGCCTTCGAAGGCGCCCTCTTCGGCGCGCCGACCGTCGCCGTCGGGGAGGCGGTCTTCACCACCGCGATGATGGGCTACGAGGAGATCCTCACCGACCCGTCGTTCACCGGCCAGCTCGTGGTGATGACGACGCCGGAGATCGGCAACTACGGCATCGCCGGCGACGACGCGGAGTCGCTCGACGGGCGGCCTCAGGTCGCGGGGTTCGTCACCCGCAGCCTCAGCCCGATCGCGTCGAGCCACCGCGCCCGCGAGCCGCTCGGCGAGTGGCTCGCGCGCCACGGCGTCGCCGCCATCACCGAGATCGACACCCGCAAGCTCACCCGCCACCTTCGCGACCACGGCTCGCAGAACGCGGCGTTCGGGGCCGCGCCGGTCGACGAGCTCGTCGCGCGCGCCCGCGCCGCCCCCGACATGGCGGGCCTCGACCTCGTCGCCCGCGTCAGCCCCAAGGCGCGCACGTCGTTCGCGGAGGGGCGCGGCGCGTGGGTCCCGGCGGGCGCCAAGGTCCGCCCCGCGGAGCGCCACGTGGTCGTCGTCGACTACGGCAGCAAGAAGAACATCCTGCGGTGCCTGGTGGACGCCGGCTGCCGGCTCACGGTGGTGCCCGCGCGCACGACCGCCAAGGAGATCCTCGATCTGTCTCCCGACGGCGTGTTCCTCTCGAACGGCCCCGGCGATCCCGCCGCCGTCACCTACGCGGTGGAGACGGTGAAGGGTCTGCTCGGAAAGAAGCCCATCTTCGGCATCTGCCTCGGCCACCAGCTCCTCGCGCTCGCGCTCGGGGCCAAGACCTACAAGCTCAAGTTCGGCCACCGCGGCGCGAACCAGCCGGTGAAGGACCTCGCGACCGGGCGCGTCGAGATCACGACGCAGAACCACGGCTTCTGCGTCGACGTGGCGTCGCTGCCGAAGGGCGTCATCCCCACCTACGTCCACCTGAACGACGGGACGAGCGAAGGCATCGCCGTCCCCGACGCGCGCGCGTTCAGCGTGCAGTTTCACCCCGAGGCCGCCGCAGGCCCGCACGACTCGCTCGCCCTCTTCGACCAGTTCGCGCGCGCCATGGCCGCCTCCTGAGGAGCTACTTCTTCATGAATATCGACAAGATACGCACTCTCACACAATGTGGGTCATGTAGTCTGGCGTAGCCAAAGAGGCATGCTACAAAATCCATATGAGGCGTCGTGACCTCGTCCTTACCAGCATCTTGAGCGGCGCCCTCGCGGTGGCGCTCATCGCTTGCACCACCACCACCGAGAGCAAGAAGAAGGGTCCGCTCCCGACCACGGAGGACTTCGGGACCGACGAGGGTGACCCCGGCGATCCGACCAAGTCCCCCGACACCGTCACCGACGGTGGCTCGCTGGGCGCGCCCAGCCGCCAGTCGAAGGGCGAGACCGACGCCGGTCGCCCGACCCCCGCCGACGCCGGCGCGCCCAAGCCCGACGGCGGCGCCACCGCGAAGGTGTATTGCACCGGCGCGCTCGCCGCGGGCGACCTCCGGGTCGTCGAGCTCATGATCAGCTCCCGCGCGGGCAGCGCCGACACCGGCGAGTGGGTGGAGATCCAGAGCACGCGCGATTGTTGGCTCAAGCTGCAGGGCCTGCGCATCGAGTCGCCGCGCGGCGCCACCGGCGTCGACTTCGTGACCATCAACTCTGCGTTCGAGCTGCCCCCGAACGGCATCTTCCTCGTCGCCGACTCGCTCGACGCCACCAAGAACACGGGCCTGCCGACCCAGAACCTCTTCTCGTTCGAGTCGAGCGACGTGCTCAAGAACGAGGGCGACACCGTCACCATCAAGATGGGGGCGACGGTCATCGAGACGCGCACGTACCCGCAGTTCTCGAACCTCGAGGCGGGCCGCTCGATCAGCTTCCCCGTCGACTGCGCGTGGAGCGTCATCGGCGACTGGGCGCGGTGGAGCTTGACCTTCGACGTCTACAAACCCGGCTTCAAGGGCACCCCCGGCATCGACAACGACGACGTCGCCTGTTACTGACGCTCGGTCCGATGGCGACCAAGCGACGCGAGAAGAAGGCCAAGACGGTCCATTTCGTCAGCCTCGGCTGCCCGAAGAACCGCGTCGACAGCGAGGTGATGGTCGGGGTGGCGGCCGAGAGGGGCCTGTCGCTCGTCACCGACGCCGAGGCCGCCGACGTCATCGTCGTCAACACCTGCGGCTTCATCGGCGAGGCGAAGAAGGAGTCGATCGACACCATCCTCGAGCTCGCGGAGCTCAAGCGGGTCGGCAAGCTCCAGAAGCTCGTCGTCACCGGCTGCCTCGCCCAGCGCTACCCCGACGACCTCGCCAAGAACATGCCCGAGATCGACCACCTGCTCGGCTCGAGCGACATGCTCAAGCTCGGCGAGGTGCTCGACGGCGGCGCCGAGCGCGTCCTGGTCGGCAACCCCGCCGACTGGGTCGTGCGCGCCTCCGACCCGCGCGTCCTCACTGGGCCCCGGTCGAGCGCCTACGTGAAGATCGCCGAGGGTTGCAACCGGACGTGCGCGTTCTGCACGATCCCGCAGTTCCGCGGCAAGCAGCGCTCGCGCAGCGCCGACGACGTCGTCCGCGAGGTGAAGGACCTCGCGAGCCAAGGCGTCCGCGAGATCAACCTCATCTCGCAAGACACGGTGTCGTGGGGCCGCGACCTCGACCGCGCCGAGCGCGCGAGCCTCGCCGCGATGGTGGAGCGCGTCGCCGACGTCCCCGGCGTCGCGTGGACGCGCCTCTTCTACCTCTATCCCGAGACGATCGACGAGGCCCTCCTCGATCTCCTCGCCAATCACCCCCGCGTCGTCCCCTACGTGGACATGCCGCTGCAGCACGCCGCCGACGCGATGCTCAAGCGCATGCGGCGCGGGCACGGCAAGGACCGCCAGAAGCGCGTCGTCGCGCGCCTGCGCGAGCGGGTGCCGGGCCTCTTCTTCCGCACCGCGTTCATCGTGGGCCACCCCGGCGAGACCGACGCCGAGTTCGAAGAGCTCGTGGAGTTCGTCGAGTGGGCCGAGTTCGATCACGTGGGCGTCTTCCGGTACTCCGACGAGGAGTCCGCCAAGAGCTTCGCCCTCGAGGGCAAGGTGAAGCCCGCGGCCGCGGCCAAGCGCTACCGCACCCTGATGAGCGTGCAGCGCAAGATCGCCCGGCGCCGCAACAAGGCGCTCCTCGGTCGCGAGCTCGACGTGCTCGTCGAGGGGCCGAGCGAGGAGCACGATCTGGTGATGAAGGGTCGCCACGCCGGCCAGGCGCCGGAGGTCGACGGCCAGGTCTTCCTCTCCGAAGGCGAGTGCGCGCCGGGCGAGATCCGGCGCGTGCGCGTCGAGCAAGCGAGCGACTACGACCTCGTCGGCGCGCTCGTCGACGAGGGCGATCCCTCCCGCGCTCCCGCGAAGAAGAAGCGGCGCGTCAGCCTCCGCGTGGTCGCCTGACCGCTCAGCGCGGCGGCACGCGGATCGTGGTCGCGCCCGAGCGCGTCGCGCCGAACTCCTGGGTGACGTCGAGGTAGTCCCCCGGCGACGCGTAGACGTCGGCCTGCCAGGACCCCTCCCCGTCGGCCTGCGAGCCGCCGACGCGCCGATCGCGGGGGACGTCGGGGTTGCGGTTGTAGATCACCACGATGGCGTTCGGCTGCACGCCCCCCTTGGACGACAGGTGGACCTTCCCCGCTTCGGTGGAGGCCGACACCTCCGGCTCCGTCGGCGGCGGCAGAGGCAGCGTCGGAGCCGCGCACGCTCCCACGGCCACGACGGCCGTGAGCACCCACGCGCGCAAGGAGGCCCCTCGGAGCATGCCCCGACGATAGCACGCGCCGTACCGAGATGAAAACACGGGCCATTTCATCCTGTTAGCACGCTCGCCGGCGAGGCGA
>JAEUKG010000852.1 GCA_016794325.1 Myxococcales bacterium
CGCGTCGCGCGGCTCCGTCGCTGCGGGCGCGCTCCTCGGCGTCGTGGTCGCGGTCTCGGAGGTCGGGTACGGCCGGCCGGTCGCGGCCGCGGGCGCGTTCGACAAGCTCGCCGCGTACCCGGGCCGCGCGCTCCTGCCCAACAGCATGTATTACGCACACATCATGCCGCCCGCGATCACCCTCCAGATCTGGTCGATGGTCGGGCTGCTCGGCGGCGCCTTCGTCTCCGCCTTGGCGCAGGGCGAGGTGCGGGCGAGGTGGCTCCCCGAGTCGGGGTGGGCCCCGCGCTTCGGCGCGTCGCGCGTCGTCCGCTTCGGGGTCGCGTTCGTGGGCGCGGCCCTCGTGCAGATCGGCGCCGGCATCGCCGGCGGGTGCACGAGCGGGCTGGCGATCTCCGGCGGCGCGGCCCTCGCGCCCGCGGCGTTCGTCTTCATGGCCGGCATGTTCCTGGGCGGCATCCCCGCCGCGTGGGCGTGGCACCACGGTCGGAGCGAGCCATGATCGACGTCCTCGGCGCGCTCGTCGTCGGCTTCGCGTTCGGGTGGGCCCTCCACCGGGCGGGGCTCACCCACTACGCCAAGATCGTCTCCGTCTACCGCCTGCGCGACATGACGGTGATGAAGTTCATGCTCACCGCGCTCGCGGTGGGCGCGGTGCTCGTCCAGCTCGGCGTCGACCTCGGGATCGCCAAGGCGATCCCCGTCCCGCCCACCGCGCTCGGGGCGAACCTCGTCGGCGGCGTCGTCTTCGGCGTCGGGATGGCGACCGCCGGCTACTGCCCCGGGACCATCGTCGCCGAGGCCGGCGAGGCCCGGCTCGACGCCTGGATCGCCGGCCTGTCGGGTCTGTTCGTCGGCGCGGTCGCCTTCGCCGCCATCCACCCCGCGCTGATGCCGCGCCTCGGCCGCGTCGGCGCGCTCGGGCGCGTGACCCTGCCCGAGCTCGCGGGGGCGACCCCCTGGCTCGTCGTCGTCGTGTTCGTCGAGGTCGTCCTCCTCGTCCTGTTGCTCCTCTCGAAGAAGAAGAGGTCCCCATCGTGAGCCCCCGTTACCGAGCCCTCGACGCCAACGAAGCCGTCGCCGACGTCGCCTACCGCCTGTCGGAGGTCGTCGCCATCTATCCCATCACGCCCGCCTCGCCGATGGGCGAGCACGCCGACGCCTGGTCGGCCGACCGGCGGCCCAACCTGTGGGGCGCGGTCCCGGAGGTGGTGGAGATGCAGTCGGAGGCCGGCGCCGCCGGCGCGATCCACGGGGCGCTCCAGGCGGGCGCGCTCGCGACGACGTTCACCGCGTCGCAGGGTCTGCTCCTCATGTTGCCGGATCTCTTCAAGATCGCGGGCGAGCTCACCCCGTTCTGCATCCACGTGGCCGCGCGCGCGATCGCCACTCACGCGCTGTCGATCTTCGGCGACCACTCCGACGTCATGGCGGCGCGCTCGACGGGGCTCGCCCTCCTGGCGTCGGGCTCGGCGGAGGAGGCCCAGGACCTCGCGGCGATCGCCCACGCAGCGACGCTGCGGGCGCGCGTGCCCATCCTCCACTTCTTCGACGGCTTCCGCACGTCCCACGAGATCACCAAGGTGGAGGCGCTCGGCGACGAGGCGCTCCGCGCGCTCGTCGACGAGGCGGCCGTCGCCGCCCATCGCGCGCGGTCGCTCGACCCCGACCGCCCCGTCATCCGCGGCACCTCGCAGAACCCCGACGTCTTCTTCCAGTCGCGCGAGGCGATCGAGCCGTTCTACGCGGCGTTCCCGGGCGTGCTCGAGGAGGTGATGGGCCGCTTCGCCGAGCTCACCGGGCGCCGCTACCGCCTCTTCGACTACGTGGGGCACCCGGAGGCCGAGCGCGTCGTCGTCCTCATGGGCTCGGGCGCCGAGTGCGCGCACGAGACCGTCGACCACCTCGTCCCCCGCGGCGAGCGCGTCGGCGTGCTCAAGGTGCGGCTCTTCCGGCCCTTCGCCGTGGAGACGTTCGTCGCCGCCCTCCCGCGGTCCGTGCGGGTGCTCAGCGTGCTCGACCGCACCAAGGAGCCGGGCGCGTCGGGCGAGCCGCTCCTGCAGGAGATCACCACCGCGCTCGTGGACGCCGCGGCGCGGGGCCTCCTCGACCGCGTCCCGCGGGTCGTCGGCGGCCGCTACGGGCTCGCGTCGAAGGAGGTCACGCCGGCGATGCTCAAGGCCGTCTTCGACGACGCGGCGCGCGAGGCGCCCCGCCGCCGCTTCACGCTCGGCATCAAGGACGACGTGAGCGGCTCGTCGCTGGACTACGATCCGGCCTTCCAGACGGAGGATCCCGACGTCTCGCGCGCGCTGTTCTTCGGGCTCGGCGCCGACGGCACCGTGTCCGCGAACAAGGCCACCATCGGCATCATCGGGGAGGAGACGCCGCTCTTCGCCCAGGGGCACTTCGAATACGACTCGCGCAAGTCCGGCTCGACCACCATCTCGCACCTGCGCTTCGGGCCCCGCCGCATCCGGTCGACCTACCGGGTGACGAGCGCGCAGCTCGTGGCGATCCACGACCCCGAGGCGCTCGAGCGGCGCGACGTCCTGTCGGCGGCGATGCCGGGCGCCACCGTGCTCCTGAACACCAAGGTGCCCGCCGATCGCGTCTGGGAGTCGTTGCCGCGCGAGGTGCAGCAGGCGCTCGTCTCCCGCAAGTGCCGCCTCCACGTCATCGACGCCTACTCCGTCGCCGAGGGCGCCGGGCTCGGGCGACGCATCAACACCGTCATGCAGGCGTGCTTCTTCAAGCTCTCCGGGGTCATCCCCTTCGACGAGGCGATGGGGCACGTGCGCCGCTCGATCGAGGAGACGTGGGGCAAGCGCGGCCCCGAGGTGGTGAAGCGGAACTTCGCCGCCCTCGAGGCCGCGACCGCCTCCCTCCACGAGGTGGCGGTGCCCGCGGCCGTGACGGCGACGCGGCTCCGCCCCGCCGTCGTGCCCCCGGGCGCGCCGCCGTTCGCCCAGAAGGTCACCCGCCTCCTCCTCGAGGGCCGGGGCGACGATCTGCCGGTGAGCGCCTTCCCCCCCGACGGCACCTGGCCGACCGGGACGAGCAAGCTCGAGAAGCGGGCGCTCGCGCAGGACATCCCGATCTGGAAGCCCGGGATATGTGTACAGTGCAACTTCTGCTCGATGATCTGCCCGCACTCGGCGATCCAGACGAAGGTGTTCGACGAGGCCGCGCTCGCGGGCGCGCCGGCGTCGTTCCGCTCGGTGCCCGAGACGTTCGAGCCCGCCCTCGCCGGCAAGCGCTTCGTGGTGCAGATCGCGCCCGAGGACTGCACCGGCTGCGGGCTCTGCATCGAGATCTGCCCCGCGAAGGACAAGAAGATCCCCCGCGAGAAGGCCCTCGCGAACCGGCCCCTCGCGCAGCACCGCGAGGCCGAGCGCGAGGCCTTCGCGTTCTTC
>JAEUKG010000857.1 GCA_016794325.1 Myxococcales bacterium
CCGTTCAGCCTGGCAGGAAATGTGCTGTTGGAGCCCTCGTGCGCTCCTCCATGCCCCCGTCCGCTGCTCCGCTCGAAGGTGAACTGGTCGTCGACGTCCTCGGCCGCGCGTCGGCCTCGAGGGGCGTCGTGCCGAGCGCGATGCTCGCGCGCCCGGTCGCCCTCGGCTCGTCGTCCGCGATCCGCGTCCGCGGCCCGCAGGTGCTCCCCGAGCACGCCCTCCTCTTCGTGCGCGGCGGCGTGCTCCACGTCGCGAGCATCGACCCGAACGCGCCGGTCTACGTCGACGGGCGCCCGGCGCCCACCTACTGGGTGCCGGTGAGCTTGCCCTGCCGGCTCGCGGTCGGGCAGGTCGCCGTCACGCTGTGGGCGTCCGGCGATCCCGACGGCTCGCGCGCGGCGGCGCGGCGCGCGTCGTGGTCGGGGCGGACCTCGTCGACGTCCGGCGTCGCGTCCCCCTCGGGCGCGCTCTCGGCGGCCTCCCTGGATCTCCGCGCCGAGCCGGCGTCGCCCCTCTCGAGCCTCCGGGCGGAGTGGCGCCGCTCGTCGACGCTCGCGCGCGCGGTGCTCGTCGCCGCCCCCGCGCTCGCGCTCGTCTGCGCCCTCGCCGCGAGCCTCGCGCCGGGCGCCGAGCGGGGCGACGAGGACGCCGCCGTACAGACGCCGGCCCCGCCCGCGCCCGCGCCCGTCGACCCGAGGGCGCAGGGGATCGCCAGCCGCGGCCCGCTGCGCGCGAGCCGGTGAGCGACTATCCTTGGTGGGATAGCTCGCGCGTCACGCGAGCAGCGTGACGACGTTCTCGCTCGCGCGGAGCGGCCGCGAGCGCTGGGTGAGGACCTCGAAGCCGCCCTTGGTGACGAGGATCGTGTGCTCGAACTGCGCCGACAGCGATCCGTCGGCGGTGGTGACGGTCCACTTGTCTTTGGGGTCGACGTCGACCTCGAAGCGCCCGAGGTTCACCATCGGCTCGATGGTGAAGATCATCCCCGCGCGCAGGCGCGCGCCCGTGTCGCGCTTGCCGTAGTGCTTGACCTGCGGGTCCTCGTGGAAGGCCTTGCCGATGCCGTGCCCGACGAAGTCACGGACGACGCTGCACCCCTCGCGCTCGACGTACTCCTGGATCGCGGCCCCGATGTCGCCGAGGCGCGCGCCGTCTTTGACCTCCGCCATCCCGAGGTCGAGCGCCTTGCGCGCGACCTCCACGACCTTGCGCGCGTCCGGGCTGGGCGTGCCGATGTAGAACGTCGCCGACGTGTCGCCGTGGAAGCCCTCGAAGAGCGTGGTGACGTCGACGTTGACGATGTCGCCGTCCTTCAGCACCTGGGGCCCGGGGATCCCGTGGCACACGACGTGGTTGACCGACGTGCACACGCTCTTCGGGAAGCCGCGGTAGTTGAGCGGGGAGGGGCGAGCGCCCCGGCGGATCGTGTCCTCGTGGACGATCGTGTTGATGTCCTCCGTCGTCATCCCCGCGCGGATCTTGTCGCCGACGAGCAGGAGCGTCTCCGCCGCCATCGCGCACGAGGCCCGCATCCGCTCGATCTCTCGCAAGCTCTTGATCTCGACCGCCACGGGCACACATATCCCGCAAAGCTTGCGCGCGGTCAACCGCGCCCTTCGCGCGCGCGGGCTATTTCAGCGTGCCGAGCGTGACCGCGTCGGTGACGGCGATGCGCACGTCTTTGGTGTCGGGCGCGAGGTGGAAGTGGATCTCTTTGTCGCCGTCGGGGCGCACGAACGTGCGCACGAAGGCGATGAACTCCTTGCCCACGAGTCGCCCCTCGAAGCTCTTGAAGATCCCCACCGACGGGCTGCCCTTGTCGACGCGGACGGTGAACGTCTCCCCGGGCGGCCGATCGCCCGCGAGCTTCTCGATCGTGCGCATGCCGATGTCGTACGTGTTGCCGGTGTCTTCGGCCTTGCCGGTGACGGTCGAGAGGCGGACGCGGATCACGGCGTCGGCGGTCTCGGTGCGCTCGCGCAGGAGCGAGTCCGACCGAGGGTGGTAGCTCTTGTCCATGTCGAGGCCGACCGCTGCGGGCTCCACGCCGTCGTCGAAGAGCTCGGTCTGCCGGCCCGAGTAGGTGGGTAGCGGCTTCTGCGGAGCTTGGGGGGGCTTGTCGTTGCAGGCGAAGGCCGCGAGGGCGAGCGTCATCAGCACGGGGAGAAACCGGCGCATCGGGTGGCATCTTCCCCCCGAACGTGGGGGGAGGGAAGGGCTTCGGCGGCGCCGTGGAGAATCCCCAACAGGTGGGCGCGGTTGTGGGGCCCGCCGATGGAGGGGCCTGTAGCGAAAGACGGGCGCAAGTGGTATTTCGGACCCCGAGGTCTGACGCTCCCAAGGCCGAAGCCCCTCGAACCGTCCGAACCCGTGCTCGCCGCTCGCATCGGCGTCGAGCTTCCGTCGTCGCGCCGTATGGCCCGCGCCGACACCAGAGGTCCAGCCATGAAGCGTACATCGTGGATTCTCGGAGTCATCGCCCTCGCTGCGCTGGCGCACTGCTCGGCCAAGCCCCCGAAGCAGGCCGACTCCGCCGACCCGGTCACCGAGGGCGGCTCGTCGTCCGGAAGCAGCGGCTCGAGCGGGGGCACCACGAGCTCGGGCGGAGGCAGCGGCGGCGGCTCCTCGAGCGGCGACCCGCTGTCGAAGCCGGGGCCGGTCGGCTCGTCCAAGGGGCCGGTCGACAAGACCCAGCCCGCGCAGGTGACGACGCTCGCGGCGATGGTCGACGGGCTCAAGTGGGGCATCAACCCCGAGGAGCTCATCAAGGAGCACACGAAGGTCGGCGGCATCATCTGGAAGGACTACGACAAGCAGCTCCTCAAGGCGTCCGGCCCGCAGGTGCAGGCGCTCGAGGGGCAGCGGCAGCACGAGATCGACGCCGTCGATCGCAACTACATCTCGTTCGACGGCGCGCGCCCCGTGGGCCTCGACTCGAGCGGGCTCAAGAGCGAATACTCGTACAAGAACGGCGAGGGGCTCGTCTTCGTCGAGGGCCGAGGCACCAAGACGTACTTCTTCTTCTTCGGCGTCGACCGCGGCAACGGGACGAACAAGAAGCAGGGCCGCATGTGGAAGATCTACAAGGAGTACAAGCTCGCGGCCGATGGCCCGATGGGCAAGGACTTCTTGTCGGCGGTCAACAAGCTGAACGGCCAGTTCGGCGTGCTCGGCCGCGTGCAGAACCCCACGCCCGAGAACGGCGTCGCGCAGCCGACGGTCGACTGGGTCGACGCGGCCGGCATCCACGTGCGCGTCGTCGATCGCAGCGGCGAGGGCGTGGTGGGCGTCGTCGCCGAGGAGATGTCGACGGTGAGGAACCTCACCGCGCTCCGCCCGAACAAGATGGTCGACCCGACGGAGATGGATCCGTCGATCGCCGCGCTCACGGCGGGCTCGAACCGCGTCGACCCCAACGCGGCCCGCGCCGCAGCGAGCGGCAGCGCGAGCGGCAAGCCCAAGGGCACGCCCCCGAAGAAGTGATCGCGGGCCGGCAGGAGCACGTCCGCCTCGCCGGGCGTGCTTCGCCGGGCGTGCTTCGCCGGGCGTGCTTCGCCGCGGGTGCCTTCGCGCCGCCCGATCCGCGCGCGTGGCGAAGCGCCCCTCGGTCTCGTCCGAGAGCGCGCGTGGGGAGGCGCCGAAAGGTCAGGGGACGATCTTCTCGGCGCCGGGGGGCACGCGCCACCCCGTCGTGAGCGTGAGCGCGATCTTCGGCGCCACGGCGCTGATCGCGGGGCCGAGGAGGTGCTCTTTGGTGAGCGCCGCGCCAGGGCAGCCGGCGCACGCGCCCGCGAGGTGGATGTGCACGTCGTCGGAGGTGACGCTCACCAAGTAGAGCTCCCCGCCGTCGGCGCCGACGAGGGGCGCCACGAGCTCTCTGCAGCTCTTCACGATCTTGTCGCGCGGCTCCACGCGTCACGAGACTACCCCAGACGAGGCTCGGGCGGCTACGGCCTCATCACGGACGAGCTTGGCGCGGGCCCGAGACGTCCGCCTCGCCGTCGAGACCTGCGCCGCCCGCCGCGTCGCACTCTCGACCACCTCCCCGCAGGCTGCCGCACGCGCGGCGAAGGCGCCGGCCGCGCCTCGACGGCGTGGAGGCGCCGAGGTGCGAGGTCCGGGGCTGACGTCCCGGCGACGCACGGGGGGCGAGGCGAGAAAAACTCCACGCGCGCGCCAAAAAAAACGGGGGAGCGGCGGGGGGCATCTCGTATATTGCTACTGGGCTGGGGGGCACCAGTCCGGAGGCACGTTTGGCGAGGTACAGGCTCCGATTCCTGCTGCAGGAGTTCGACCTTCCACGGGGTGCGACGTTGCTTGGTCGCAGCTCCGAGTGCCACGTCACCATCGAAGACCCCCTCGTCTCGCGTCAGCACGCTCGCATCGTCCTCGAGGGCGACGAGGCCATCGTCAGCGATCTCGGCAGCCGCAACGGCGTGAAGGTCAACGGCGTGACGATCCGGCAGCCGACGCTCCTCCAAGACGGCGACCGCATCCGCATCGGCACTCAGGAGCTCGTCTTCTGCCGCGTCGAGGCGGTGAAGGCCTCGGCGAAGACGACGGGCTTCCTGCGTCACTGCGCGAAGTGCCACCTGCCCTATCCGCAAGAGGTGGGGCAGTGCCCCAACTGCGGCGGGACGGAGTCGGTCGAGGAGGACACGCTGAGCGGGCAGTTCGGCCCGCAAGAGCGCGCCTCGTGGAGCCTCCAGCTCCTCATCGAGGTGCTCGACAAGGCGCTCACCATGGGACGGGTCGAAGACGCCGAGCGCGTGGTCCGGCGAGCGAGCGTGCAGGTGGAGGAGCGGATCGTGCGCGGCGAGGAGGTCGACGGCGAGCAGCTGTCGATGCTCGCGACCGCCGCGCTCCGGGTGGCCCTCGCCTCGAACGACCCGACGTGGGCGGCGTGGGTCCCGCAGGTGTACCGCCGAGCGGGGCTCGTGCCCGAGGGCGCGGCCCTCGAGAAGCTCGGTGAGGCCGGCGCCCGCTTCCCGGAGGTCCGGGAGGCCTTGGGGGCCTTGGTCAGCCACCTCCGGGCTTCGGAGCGGCCGTTCTCCGACGAGGAGGCGAGGCAGCTCGCCCACCTCGAGGGGATCCGCGCGCACCTGGCCTCCGGCCGCGCCGTCCTCTCCTGACCTCGACGCGCCCCCCGCGCCGATCGCGCGCCTCGAAGCAGGCGGCGCGCGCCGCATTTCAGGGCGGGGCGCCGGCCGAGCCGGCGGCGACGAATTCGCCGGCCAACGAGCGTCGAGGCCGATCCGGGCGCTGTCGGGTGGGGTCCTACCTTGTCGCAAGCGGCGGGAAAAACACGAGATCGTGACCGCAGACTTGCCGCTCCGCCCCCGGTGGCGATACATCTTTGGGTGAGGACTTGTCCTACCCGGCGTCCCTGCCGTTCTTCGACATCGTCGGCCGGATTGGAGCGGGAGAGCGCGTTCACACGATGCGGTATCGCCTTCGGTACTTGCAGCACGACCTGGAGCTTGGCGAGGGCGAGTTCGCCGTCGGCCGGAACGCGAGCTGCCAGCTCTCGCTCGACGATCCGCTCGTCTCGCGTCGCCACGCCATCTTGGAGGTCCAGGGCGACGCGGTGATCATCGAGGATCTCCAGAGCCGCAACGGCGTGCTCGTGAACGGGCGCCGCATCGACGGTCGCGTCCGGCTCGCGGTCGGGGACAAGATCCTCATCGGCTCGCAGGAGATGACCTTGCTCTCCGCGCAGGCCGAGCGGGCCGCTCGAGACGCCGCCGCGGCGCCGGCCCGTGAGGTCGCCGCGAAGATGACCCTGCCCCGCATGCGGGTCAACACTCCGAGCTCGGGCATCCGCATCGAGTCGGACCCCGAGCCGTCGATGGTCCGGCGCGCCGACCAGTTCAAGCTCCTCGGCGGCGTCGCCGAGAAGGCGCTCGCCATGGGCCGCGCCGGAGAGGCCGAGCGCCTCCTCGCCTCCGCGCTCGCCGACGTCATCGAGTCGACGCGCGCCGGGCGCTTCTTGCCGCCGATGCTGGTCGACACCGCGGCGAAGTTCTCCGCCAAGCTCGCCACCGCGACCGGCAAAGGTGGATGGGCCGACTACGTCATCGAGCTCTACGACGCGCAGAAGCGGCCGCCGCCGGCGGCGGTCATCGACGAGCTCTACAACGCCATGCGCAAGGTCACCGCCGTCGACATGACCCGGCTGCGCAACTACATCGAGAGCCTCAGGCCTTACGTGGCGCAGTACGGCCCGGCGGAGCGCTTCTTGTTCCAGCGTCTCGAGGGACTCGAGCGGCTCGCGGCGCTGCGCTAGTCGTCGGCTCGGCGACCGCGTCTTGCCAGCCGAGGTTCATCGCCGCGCTCTCGGCGATCACGCGGCGGAGCTCCTCGTCGGCGACGTCGCCGACCGCGCGCGCCACCTCCTCGGGCAGGCGCGCGGGCTCGATGGCGCGGCGGGTCTTGCGACGCTCGACCGGCCGCTCCGGCCCCCGGACCTCGCCGACGCGAAAGCGGAGCGAGCGGACCTGGAAGCCGAGCCGCGCGAGCCGCGCGAGGATGTCGCCGGACAGGAGCGACAGCTCGCTGGCCCAGGCGCTGGACGCGACGCGCACGAGCAGCTCCCCGTCGTCGGACAGGCGCACCGGCTCGGCGCGCGACGCGATGCGACCGCCCACCACCTCCGTCCACTGGCGCGCG
>JAEUKG010000861.1 GCA_016794325.1 Myxococcales bacterium
GCGAGCGTCTTCTGGAGGAGCACCGCGAGGGCTCGCTCGTCGGGCCGGATGAAGCGCGCCGCCCCGTCGATGCGCACGGTGCGGGGCGCGAGCTCGCCGCCGCCGAGCACCAGGTAGACGACGACGTCGCGCCGCATCCCGTGGGCGACGAGGAGCGCGCCGCGCACCGCCCGCGCGAGGATGTCGACGCGGCCGCTCGTCCCAGGCAGATCGAGGAGCGAGAACGCGCCGTCGGCGCGCGCGAGGTTCCCGAAGACGACGAAGCGGCGCACGCGCTTCAGTCGCGGGCGAAGCCGCCGTCGCCCTCGCGCGCGGCGGCGACGAGCTCGGCCCGCGGCTCTCGCGCCTCGGGGGCGCTCGCCGATCCGCTCGCGTTCGGCGCCGCCGACGTCACCCGGAGGAGGGCGAGCACGACGAGCGCGGCGCCGCCCGCGACCGCGGACCCGCGCCGCAGGAGCTTCCCGCGCCGGACGCGCGCGTCGTGGGCGCCCCGGGTCGCGGCGAGCACGCGCGCGGCGCGCCCCTCGTCCCAGGTGAGGTCGCCGTGCCGGGCGGCCTCGATCGCGCGATCGAGCCGGAGGCTCATCGGCTCGCCTCCGGGCCCAGGCGCCGCTCGATGCGCTCTTCGGCGTCGGCGATCCGGCGCTTCACCGTCGCCAGCGAGACCTCGCACGCCGCGGCGGCCTCGGGGAGGCTGAGCGCGACGACTCGGTGCAGGATCCACGGAATGCGCAGGTCCTCGGGGAGCCGGTCGAGGGCGTCCCAGAGATCGTCGACCGCCTGACGGTCGCGTGGATCGGACGCGCGCGGAGAGACCCCCTCGAACAGGAAGGAGAAGATTCGCCGCCGGCGCCGGCGGGCGAGGACCGCCCGCGACCTCCGCACCGCCGAGGTGACGAGCCAGGCCCGCACCGCCGCGGGCTCGCGCAGCGGGCCGAGCCCCGTCATCGCGTCGAGGAACGTGTCTTGGAGGATGTCGTCCACCTCGCCGTCGGCGCCCATGACGCGGTGCACGACCCCGGCGACGTAGCGGGCGTGGGCGGCGTACACCGCGGGCAGATCGAGCTCTTCCACGGCCACCGCGGGGGCGGTGAGCGGGAGGGCTTCGGTGCGAGCGTAAGCGGCCACGACCCTTAACTACTCCTCGAGGTCCGGATCGGCTCAAAAATGTTTCGTGAGCCGTTCGGTCCCGCCCCGCGTGCCGTAGGGGCATGGCCTTCGGCGTCGCTTCCTTCTTCGGCCGCCTCGGCGCTCCCCGCGGCCGGGCCCTCGCCGCGCTCGGCGTCGGGGGCGCCCTCCTCGGCGCCGCGCTCCTCTTCCGCGAGCTCGTCGATCCGCGCCTCGCGACGCGCATCGAGCCCTCGTCGGCCGACCTCCTCCTCGCGCGCGGGCAGTCGCTCGGGCTCGCGCTCGTGGCGCTCGCGGCGGTCTTCGGGAGCGTCGCCCGGCTCACCACCCTCCGCGGAGGCGCCCTCGCGGCCCTCGCGCTCGCGACGACGCCCGCGTTCTTCGTCCACTCGCGCTCGGCGACGCCGGACATGGCGTCGATGGCGAGCTTCGCGCTCGTGATGGCGGGCGCCGCGCTCGGCGTCGCGCGCGAAGGTGAGGCGCCGGCGGTGCGCGCGCTCGGCGCCGCGCTCGCCGCCGCGGGGCTCGCGCTCGGCGCGCGTCGGTTCGGGGTCGTGGTCGTGGGCGCGCCCCTCGCCGCGGGGGCGGCGAGCGCGGCCGCGTCGCGGCTCGGCGGCGAGACGCCGCGGCTGGCGTGGCCCGCGCGGGTCGGCGTCGCCCTCGGCCTCGCGCTCTCGGTCGCCGCGCTCGTCGCCGCGACGCGGGGCACGGCCGCGGGCTGGCTCCTCGGGGCCGGGGAGCACCGCGGGGCGCCGGCGACGTTCGACGTCGCCCTGATTCATGTAGGATACACATTGATCCCGTGGGCGATCGCCATCCCGCTCGCCGCCGCGTCGGGGCCGACCGGCGCCGGCGGTCGCTTCCTCGCGCTCGCGTCGGCGTTCGGCCTCGGGGCGCACGCGCTCGCGACGTCGCGCGGCGCGACGTCGCCTCTCGCGGCCACCCCCGCGGTCGTCGCCTGGATCGGCGCGGCCCTCGCCGCCCGCGACGACCGGCCGCGCGCCGCGCCGACCCTCGCGGGCGTCGCGGCGCTCGCCCTCGCGGTCGTCGTCGGCCGCGATCTCCAGGCGTCGCCGGAGCGGATCGGCGTCGCCCTCGGGGCCGTCCCTCCGGCGGAGCTGTCGGCGCACGCCGAGCCGGTGGTGCGCGCGCTCCGCGTCGGCGCCGCCGGCGCGGCCGTCGTCGTCGTCGTCGCGCTCCTCGCCCCTCGCGTGGGGCTCGCGCGCGGGGTCGTCGCCTTCGCGGGCCTCGTGGCGATCGGCCTCGGGCTGCGGGTGGCGGTCTACCCCGCCCTGCTCCGCCGGCTGTCGCCGGGCGAGGCCTACGAGGTCTACGCGCGCGCGCGCCGCCCCGGCGAGGCGCTCGGCGTGCTCGGCGTCGATCGGGCTGCGCTCGGGGGCGTCGCCGTCGTCCCCCTCACGAGCGCCGGCGGCGCCGCCGATTGGCTCGCGGGGGCGGCCACGACGCGCCGCTACGTCGCCGTCTCGCGCCCCGAGCTCGCGCGTCTGAACGCGGAGGTCCGCACGCGTCGAGGCGGGAACGTCGCCGTGCTCGCCGGCGAAGGCGCGTCGGTCCTCCTCGCGGTGAGCCGCCTCGAGCCGGGCGAGTCGAGCGTGAGCCCGTTCGACCGGATCGTCCTCGGGGCGCCGCCGCCGGGGCTCCGGGCGGCGGGCGTGACGTTCGGCGATCGCCTCACCGTGGTGGGGTGGAGGATCACGTCCCCGGCGGGCAAGCCGCTCGCGGCGCTCGAGGCGCGCACCCCGGCGCGCCTTCAGGTCGTCCTGCGGGTGGCCGGCTCCTCCCCCTTGCGTGGATACTGCACGTTCTTGCACGTCGACCACACCCCCGTGCGCTACGCGTTCGAGCAGCGCACCCACGCGTACCCGATGGACCTCTGGCGCGACGGCGACGTGATCGTCGACGATCTGCCGGTCGATCTCCCCGCCCACTTCGGCAAGGGGCGCTACGCGGCCCACTTCGGCGTCGGCGAGCTGCCGTGCAACGACGACCGCCGGATGCCGGTGACGTCCGGAGGCCACGACGGTCACGATCGCGCCCAGCTCGGCGCGCTGGAGGTCCGATGAACGCGCGCGCGGTCTCGGCCCGCGAGCTCGCCCCCTCGGTGGGCGGCGCGCTCCTCGCGCTCGCCGCGCTCTTCCTGTCGCTCCGGCTCGCGGTGTCGGGGGTGCTCCCGGGGCCGGCGGTCGCGCTGGTCGCGCCCGCGAGCCTCCTCACCGCGGCGTGGAGCGTCGACCGCGCGGCGGCCGCGCTCGGCTTCACCCGCGACGAGCCCATCCTGCGCAAGCACGGCTTCTGGGTCGTCGCGGTGGGCACGATCGTCGGCCTGCCGAGGCTCGGCGCGAGCTCGCTCGTCGACCCGTGGGAGACTCACTACGCCGAGGTCGCGCGCGAGATGATCGAGCGGCGCGATTTCGTGTCGCCGTGGTGGGCGAACGAGGGCTGGTTCATGTCGAAGCCCGCCTTCACGTTCTGGGTCGAGGCGGCGTCGATGAAGCTCCTCGGCGTGCACACCGGCCCGAACGAGGTCCTCGCCTCCGGCGGCGGCAGGCTCGCGCACCCGGAGTGGGCGGTGCGGTTCCCGGCCTTCGCGTTCGCGCTCGTGGGCAGCTACGTCGTCTACGCCGCGGTCGCCCGGGTCGTGGGTCGGCGCGCGGCGCTCATCGGCGCCCTCGTGCTGTGGACGGCGCCCGGCTTCGCGATCTTGGCTCACCAGGCCATCACCGACATGCCGCTCGTCATCGGCGCCACCGCCGCCCTCGCGCTCGTCCTCGTCGCGCTCACCTCGACCGACGCCGAGCGTACACGAGAGGTCGCCGTCGTCCTCGGGGGCCGCCGGCTCACCCTCCACGCGGGGCACCTGCTCGCGGCCGCGATCCTCCTCGGGCTCGGGCCGCAGATCCTCGGGCTCGCCGCCGAGCACGTGCACCTCGGCGGGGGTGGGCTCCGCCTCGGCGCGGCGCGCTACTTCGCGGGGTCGCCCCACGCGTGCGGCCTGCCGAGCCAGCCGGCCTGCGCCCCGCAGGCGTTCGCTCACCCGCGCCTCGCGCCCGGCCTCGAGGCGCTCGCGCTCCTGCCCGTCACCGGGTGGCTCGTCCTCCGCGCGGTCGAGGAGCGCCGCGTCGCGCGCCTCGCCGCCCTCGCGGCCTGGGGCATCGCCGCGGTGGCGACGATGGCCAAGGGCCCCGCGGGCCTCGTCGTGCCCGCCGCGGGCGCGCTCGCCTACGTCGCGCACACCCGCTCGCTGCGATCGCTCGCGCGCCTCGAGATCCCCACCGGCGTCGTGCTCGCGGCCGCCCTCGTCCTGCCCTGGTATTTCGCGGCGTGGGCGCGCCACGGCCGCGTCTTCGTCGACGAGCTCGTGATGCGGCACATGCTCGGGCGGACGCTCGAGCACCTCCACGACACCAACGAGGGCGAAGACGTGGGCTTCTCCTACGTCGTTCGGCACCTCGGGTTCGCGACCTTCCCGTGGTCGGGCTTCGTCGCCGCCGCGCTCGCCCACGGCCTCGCGACGCGCGATCGCTCCCGCCGCGCGGCGGCCAAGGTCGTGATGGTCGGCGGGGCCCTCTGCGCGCTCGCGCTCGTCGCGGCCATGCGCACCAAGTTCCACCACTACGTCCTCATCGCGTTGCCTCCGTTGGCCATCCTGACAGGTATATGGCTCGACGAGCGCGTGGCCGAGCGCCGCGGGGCGTCCCGCCTCGCGTCGACGGCCGGGGTCGCCCTCGCGTCGGTCGCCGTCGCGCTGCTCGTGGCGCGCGACCTCGGGGCCGAGGCCGGGGGGGCGGCGCGCCTGATGCACCTCGTGACCTACCGGTACTCGCGGGCGTGGCCGAGCGTCGCCCTCTACCGCCACGCGCTCGTCGCGGTCGGGGTCATGTTTTCCCTCGGCGCGCTCGCGTTCGCGGTCCGGCGAGCGCGCGGTCACGGCCTCGTCGCTGCGGTGGTGGTCGCCGTCGTCGCCGCGGTCACCGTCGGCAACGACTACGTGGCGCGGGCCGCTCCCGACGGAGGGCAGCGAGGGGTCTTCGAGGCGTATTACCGCGCGCGTGGGCCCTCGCGCGCGCCGATCGTCGCCTACCACCTCAACTGGAAGGGCGAGAACTTCTACGCCGGCAACGACGTCGCCATCTTCATCGCGAGCGGCGCCCCGATGAAGAGCTGGCTCGAGGCGCGCCGTTTGCGCGGCGACCGCGTGGTCTTCTTCGTGACCGAGCGGGGGGGCGTCGGGGGTCTCCGCGCGGAGCTCGAGGGGGTCGCCCGCGGGGTGGAGGAGCTCACCGATCGCTCCGTCTCCGCGGAGTTCACGCTGGTGCGCGCCGAGCTGGGCCCTCCGGCACCTCACTGAGACGCTGCCCAGGGTGCCCGTGCCTCTGCCCCTGCTCCGGGAGTAGGGGCCCGTGGGTCGGACCGGCTTGCGCGTACGCCGCGGAGCCGGAAATCCGGGCGTGGGGGGCGGGGACGGGCACGGGCACGGGCACGGGCACGGGCACGGGGACGGGATGGCGAGACCGCCGCTTGAGCAAAGGATGAGCGGCGTGTTTTCGCCGTTGACCAGGGCCCGACCACGACCGATCCTCCTCTCGTGGATCCCTACTCACCGATCAACGGCATCTCCCTCGAACGGTACGCAGAGCTCGGCGCGGAGCTCGACGGAATCACCGATCCCGCGCAGCAGGTCGCCAAGGTCGGCACGCTCGGCGTCGCGGCGGGGGACTGGGAGGCGGCCAAGGCCGGGTGGACGGCGCGCATGCAGGACATGAGCCTCATGGGCCAGGTCGCCACGCGCTACATGCAGCTCTACAACGCCGCCCTCGCGTCCAAGAAGGGCACGGTGAGCTGCAGCTTCGAGGATTGGTGCGCGGTGTCGGCGGCGATCCAGGTCTTCGGCTACGAAGGCGCGATGGGGCACTACAAGCTCTCGCAGGGCGACTGGACCTCGATCAGCGCGCACTGGCAGAACGAGCTCGCGCGCGATCCGATGAACCTCGCGATGCGGCGCAACCAGCTCCAGGAGCAGGAGGCGGGGCGCCTGCGCGCGGGCGGTCAGCCCAAGCCCGCCAACTTCACCCGCGGCGCTGCGGGCGCGGCCCCGGCGGGCGGCGCGGGGGCGTTCGATCCCGCCGCCGCCAACGCGGCGATGCTCCAGGGCGCGGCGCAGAACCAGGCCGCGTGGACGGCGTACTCCGCGGGCGTGATGAACCAGCCGGGCGTCCAGCTCGCGGTGGGCATGCAAGGCGCGATGAACGCGCTCACCGGCGGCCCGCAGTTCGTCATCGGCCAGCGAGTGCAAGTGCAGTGGAGCGACGGCAACCGCTACCCCGCCAACGTGATGCAGCTCAGCGCGACCCACGTGCAGATCGCGTTCCCCAACGGGCAGACCCACTGGGTCGAGCCGCGCTACCTCACCCCAGGCTGACGCGTCGATGTACGAGCCGGTTCAACGTTGCACCCACTGCGGCGCCAACCTCACGTTGGACGACCTCAGGAAGCCCAACTGCACCTACTGCGGGACGGTGCTCCCGCACCGCGCACAAGCGGAGCAGCACGCGCAGGTGGTCGGGCAGGTGATGAACCAGATGATGGGCCAGCAGGCCCAGATCCAGAATCAGTGGCGCCAGGGGTTCGGGCTCGGGCCGATGGCGCCGCCGCCGCCGATGATGGGCACGCCCATGTACGTCGCGAACAACGACGTCTCGAAGAACATCACCCGCATGATCCTCATCATGGTGGCGGTGATCGTGGGCTTCACGCTCCTCATCGTCATCGCGGGGTTCCTGTTCGCCTTCCTCGCGGCTGCGCCGCGCTGATCACGGCGCGCAGCGCGTCGTGTCGATCACGAACGCCGGATCGACGAGGTCCTCCGACACGTCACCGGCGCTGCCGAAGTCGCCCTTCTTCCACGGATCGAAGTGGAGGAGCTCCGGGCTCTTCCACCCGTTCTCGGCCTTGATGAAGCCCTGATCGGTGAGGTCGCGCACGCGCGGCGCGGTGGGCTCGCCCACGTTGACGATGGAAGTCTGGGGCGCGCTCGCGGCGAGCGCGCAGCCGCCGAAGTCGCACACGAAGCTCTGCGAGCAGGTGTTCTTGTCGACGTAGCCGCCGTGCTTGTCCTTCGAGGGGAAGAGGACGGGGTACGGCTTTCCGCCCTTCGTCGCCGTCGCGCACGCCTTCATGCCGTCGCACGAGCCGCAGGTGGTGCTCTTCTCGCACGGGGTACCTTGGTGCGAGATCGCGCGGACCGCGAGGATGCCCGCGGGCGCCGGCCGGGTCGATCACCACGCCGAGCATCTCGTTGTCGCCGTGGTGGCCGCTGGCCCCGCAGTCCTCGTCGTAGAGGACGTCGAACCAGATCATCACCCGGCCCGGCTCCTTGGGGTGGGGCGAGACGCGCGCGATCACCCCGTGGGTCTTGCACCCGTCGTCGGGGTGGATCGACAAGAACGGGAAGTAGTCGCGCGCCCAGGCGTCCTCGTCGGCGTCGGCGATCCCGTCGCCGTCCACGTCGCTCGAGCTGGCCTCGGGCGTGGCGTCGGCCGCCGATCCGCCCCCGTCCGGCGTCGTCGTCGCGTCACCGACGGCGGAGCCGCCGGCGTCCTCGCCGCCGCCGCCGATGGGAGCGCCGCTCGAGGCCGCGCCGGCCCCGCACGCAGCGACGACGGCTCCCACACACGCGACGGCGATCGCCCAGATCCTCATGCGCCGAGGAGTTTCCGCCAGCGCCGATGTTTCGCAAGCGAAACGACCCGAATCCCGGTGTAGTTTTCGCAGTTTGGCGCGCTCCGTCACTCTCGCCGCGGGGGCGCCTCGGGGGGGGTCGGGCCACGCAACTCCGCCGGCGTGGGGCCGATGAGCCCGTGGCTCTTGCATCCGCTCCGGATGCTGGGCATGTGTACAGGTGCCTCCTCCATGCACGAAGATCGCCTCGAGCCTCTGCTTCGCGACACGTTCCGCCACGCGGCGTTCCGGCCTGGCCAGGAGGATGTCTGTCGCGCGGTCGCCCGCGGCGAGGACGTCTTGCTCGTCATGCCGACGGGCGCGGGCAAGTCGCTCTGCTACCAGCTCCCGGGGCTCGCGCGCGGGGGCACGACGCTGGTGGTGAGCCCCCTCCTCGCGCTCATCGAAGACCAGGTGCAGAAGCTCCAGGCGCTCGGCATCGCCGCCGAGCGCATCCACTCCGGGCGCGATCGCCTGGAGTCGCGCGCGGTGTGCCGTCGCTACCTCGACGGAGAGCTCTCGTTCTTGTTCATCGCGCCCGAGCGGCTCGCGGTGCCGGGCTTCCCCGAGATGCTCGCCAAGCGCCCGCTCGCGCTCGTGGCGGTGGACGAGGCGCACTGCATCAGCCAGTGGGGCCACGACTTTCGGCCCGAGTACCGCATGCTCGGCGCGCGCCTGCCCGCGCTCCGCCCGGCGCCGGTGCTCGCGCTCACCGCGACCGCGACCCCGGAGGTGCAGGACGACATCGCGGCCCAGCTCGGGATCCCGCACTCGTCGCGCCACATCCGCGGCTTCCGCCGGCACAACCTCGCCATCGAGGTCGTGAGCACGCTGCCGGCGCGGCGGGCCGAGGCCATCGCGCGGTTGCTCGCGCCGGCCGAGCGGCGCCCGGCCATCGTGTACGCGACGTCGCGCAAGCAGGCCGAGCAGCTCGCGACGTTCCTCGCCGATCGCGGCGTCTCGGCGGCGGCCTACCACGCCGGCATGCGCAAGGATCTCCGCGAGCGGACGCAGACCTCCTTCGCGAGCGGGGAGCTCGACGTCGTCGTCGCGACCGTCGCGTTCGGGATGGGCATCGACAAGGCCGACGTCCGCACCGTCGCCCACGCGGCGCTGCCGGCCACGATCGAGGGGTACTACCAGGAGATCGGTCGCGCCGGCCGCGACGGCGCCGCCGCCCGCGCGGTGATGTTCTACAGCTACGGCGACGTGCGCACCCACGAGTTCTTGCTCGGCAAGAGCTACCCCGAGCCGGCGGTGCTCGCCGACGTCATGCGCGCGCTCGAGCGCGGGCCGCTCCACCGCGACGACCTCCAGGCGGCGTCGAAGGTCGAAGACGAGGAGACCTTCGAGCGCGCGCTCGATCAGCTCTGGGTGCACAAGGGCATCGAGCTCGGCGACGGCGGGCTCGTCCTCCCCACCCAGAGCCCATGGGCGAAGAGCTACGGCGCGATCCGCGCGTCGCGCTTCGCCCAGCTCGGCGCGATGATGAAATACGCCGAGAGCCCCGGCTGCAGGATGCTCGGCTTCCTCCAGCACTTCGGCGATAGGAGCGACGGCGGGGCGGCGTGCGGCGTGTGCGACGCGTGCGACGACGGCCGCTGCGTGGCGCGGAGCTTCCGCGACCCTTCGGCCGACGAGACGGCGCTCGCCGCGCGCATCGCCGCCGAGCTCGAGGCCGGCGCGCGCAGCGCCGGCCAGATCGCGAAGCTCCTCGAGCCGATCCCGCGGGCCACGGTCACCCACGTGCTCGAGGCGATGGCGCGCAGCGGCGCGGTGAGCGCGCGGCCCGCGAGCTTCGACAAGGGGAGCGAGCGCATCACGTACACGCTCTACTCGCTCCCCGGCGGGGTCTACGACGCGGCGCCGCTGCGCATGCAGCTCGAAGGCTCGGCGCTCGGGGCGCCGAAGAAGCGCGGGCGCGACAAGCGGGCGCGGCAGGCCGCGGAGATGCCCGACGTGCCGAGCCACCTCTACGGTGAGCTCCGCGCGTGGCGGAAGAAGACGGCCGAAGGCCGGCGCATGCCCGCGTTCCGCGTGCTCACCGATCGCGCCCTCGTCGCGATCGCGATGAGCTCGCCGCGGACCATCTACGCGCTCCAAGAATGCGAGGGCGTCGGCGCGCGCACCGCGGAGAAGTACGGCGACGAGATCCTCGAGATCGTCAGCGCCGCATCCTGAGCACCTCGAGCTGCCCAAGGGGCTGCGGGCGATCCCCCGGCCACGAGAATGGGCAGCAAGCTGCCCAATTTCGGGAGGGGCTGATCGGGCGCTCCCCCGGCCACGAGAATGGGCAGCAAGCTGCCCAATTTCGGGAGGGGCTGATTGGGCGATCCCCCGGCCACGAGAATGGGCAGCAAGCTGCCCAATTTCGTGAGCGCGCGATCGGGCGCGGGGTGCTCCAAGCTGAGCGAGAATAAGAAGCAATTCCAGGCGGTTGTATCCCCCCGCAGAATTAGGCAGCTTGCTGCCCAATTTGGCGAGCGCGCATCCACGCCGGAGATGCGTGTGTGATATTGGCGCCGCATGGCTTGCATGCTCCTACATTGGTGCTACCTGTAGGTCCGTGCGCGCCAAACTCACTGGTTTTCTCGTGGTTTCCATGGTTTCCGCCCTCTCCGTCGCCGGCTGCGTGGCCGAGAGCGCGGACGATGAGGAGAGCGTCGAGGTCGGAGAGGAGGGGCAGGAGCTCACGTCCTCTCTCAGCCTGCCGGCGAACGGCACCAAGGCGTTCACGCTCCGCGCGACGCGGGCTCAAGACGTCACCATCACCGTCGACTGCCGCGTCCCGGCCGACCCGGACGCGCGCGGGACCGTCTTCAAGGTCGCCTCCACGAGCCTGTCGGTCGCCGCGACGGATCCGGCCCGCGACGGGTTCTGGCAGCGCACCGGTTTGGTCCCCGCCGGATCGCACACGCTCAACTTCACGAACACCGGCCCCGCAGCGACGTGCCTCGTCAAGACCACCGCGGTGCGCGCGGGCGCGACGTGCCGCGCCTGGAGCGCGTGGCACTCACCGAACCCCAACCACACGCACTTCGCCGTCGGCACCGACACGTCGGCCGACTGGGAGCCATTCCCCGCGTCGGGCAACCACTGGGGCGCGTGGGCCGGCTGGAACAAGATCTACGACAAGCCGGTCAAGCGCGGGTACCTCCTCCATAACCTCGAGCACGGCGGCGTCGTGTTCTCGTACAAGTGCGACAGCGTCTCCGGCCCTGGCTGCCGCGAGGCTCGCGACGCGTTGATCGGCCTCGCGCAGCGCGCGGGCCTCTCGCGCGTGTTCGTCACGCCCGACCCGACCCAGCCCGAGAAGTTCGCGGTGCGGGCGTGGCGCTGGGCCTACACGTCGAGCTGCCTCGACGAGTCGAGCGCGGCGAGCTTCGCGACGACGCACATCCGACACGGTCGCGAGGACATCGACGGCGACGTGCCGATCCCGTTCGATCCGAGCACGACGAACGTGCCGTGCCAGGATTTGATGGCGGCGCCGGACTCCTGCGTGCGCTGAGACGAAGCTCGAAGGGCGAGGGGCCAACGTCGAAGGGCGAAGGGCGAACGTCGAAGGGCGAAGGGCGACGGGCGAAGCTGAGCGAAGCTCGAAGGGCGAAGCTCGGGGACCGAGCTCGGGGGCCAAGCTCGGTGGGGCGTCGGCGGAGGCGTCGCTCGCGAGAGGGGGTCCTTCGCGGAGAGGGGTGAACCGCGCAGGGGCGGTGTAGGATCGCCGCGTGGGAACGAACCGCGCGGGGCGGCGGCGTGCTTGCGGGGCGACCGTCGCCCTCTTCGTGGTGGGCGCGCTCGTCGGAGCGTGCCCTTCTCCCAGCGCGTCGCCGCGGCGTGACGGAGCTCCGCTCGCGTCGGGCGTCGACGCCGCGCCGTATGCCCCCGCTGCGGTCGCGGACGCTGGCGCCGTGCAGGCGGCCGCGGTCGAGGCCGGCGCGGAGGTCGCCGCGGATGCGGGCGCGAAGGCGGCAGATGCAGGCGCGAAGGTCGCGTCGGGGCCGCGGACGCTCGGCGTCGTCGATCTGCACGTCGACCTCGCGTGGGCCGTGCACGCGAAGGGCGCCTCGCTCGCCGACCCCGGGCGCCAGGCGAGCCTCGCGCGGGTGCGGCGCGGGCAGGTGGGCGCGCTCGTCGTGCCGCTCTTCGTCGATCGCGGGTACGCGATGACTCCGGCCGAGGCGCGCGCCGCGTACCAAGCGACGTTCGCGAGCGTCGCCGCGCGCGTGAAGAGCGAGGGCGCGGGCGCGCTCACGCCGTTCTTCGCGGCGCCCGAGCCTGGGCGGGTGCGGATGCTCGTCTCCTTCGAGGGCATGGACGGCTTCGTCGACGACCTCGCCGGCGCGCGCGCGTGGGTCGCCCGGGGCGCGTGCTTCGCCGGGCTCGTGCACTCGCGCACCAACGCCCTCGGCGGGGCGAGCCAAGACCCCGATCCCAAGCGCCGCGCCGTCGGCCTCACCGCGCGCGGCAAGGCGCTCGCCGAGGCGCTGGTCGACGCCGGCGCCGTGCTCGACGTCGCCCACGCCTCGGACGCGACGGTGGACGACCTCGCGGCCGTCGCCGAGGCGCGCGGCGTCCCGCTCGTCGACACCCACACCGGCGCGCGGGCCCTCGCCGACATCCCCCGAAACTTGGATGATGCACGCATCGCCCGCGTCGCCCGCTCCGGGGGCGTGGTCGGCGTCAGCCTCTACACCGGCCACCTCACCGCCCGCGGCCACGGCGCGAAGGCGACGCTCGACGACTACGTCCGCCACGTCGAGCACGTGCGATCGATCGGCGGCGTCGCGGCGGTCGCCATCGGCAGCGATCTCGAGGGCGCCATCACCGAGCCCGAGGGCGCCGACGGAGCCGCCACCTGGCCCGCGCTCGACCAGCGGCTCGCCGCCCGCGGGTGGAGCGAGCGCGACCGAGACGCGCTCTTCCGCGCCAACGCGCTCCGCGTCCTCGATGGCGCTGCGGCGCGCGGCTGCGGTCGCGATCGCTGAGGCCCCGGCCGCTCGCCCTGGGCGATCGCCGCGATCATGGGGCCGGAGTGGGCATGGGGCCGGAGTGGGCCACGGCTCCAGACCACCCCCAAGCCCCGATCGGCGGGAAATCCGCGGTGGTTCGTCGACGGCGGGCGGTGGCGCGAGACGTTTGCGGTGTGGGCGGAGGTGCGCTTGTTGCTTGGCGACGTGGCATGCGCTCCCCTCGAATCACCACGCTCGCCGCCACCCTCGCGCTCGCCTCGAGCCTCGTCGGCTGCGCCGCTCTGCTCGGCTGCGCCGCGACGACTGAGGTGGAGGTCGCCGACGACTCCGCCCTCGGCGGGAGCGCGCTCAGCGGCGGGGTCACGGTGGGGACCGAGGTCGCCACCACCACCGCGGTGAACTTCCGGCGCGGCCCCAGCGCGTCGAGCGAGGTGATCCGCACCCTGGCGAAGGGCGCGGCCCTCGTCGTCACCCGGGCGAGCCCCGAGGGCGCGTTCTACGCCGTGAAGAGCGACGGGGACGAGGGCTGGGTCCACGGCAAATACCTCGAGCGGCGCGGCGCCGCGCCCCCCGCTCCTGGCGGCTGCGTCGAGCGGCGCCTCCGCTTCTCGGCCGACGATCTCCCGGCTATCCCAGGTGACACAGCCTGGGTCTGGGGCGGCAACGCGACGGCGGGGGAGGCGCACGTCGACCCGCCGTACGCGCCCGACTTCCTCTCCCGCGCTCGCGCGGCGAAGAGCCGCGGCCTCGAGGTGTTCGCGTACCTCGAGGGCCCGTGCGGCGACACCGGCGGCGTGGACGACGGCGAGCGCGCGCGCTGCCGCAGCCTGCACCGCGCGTACAACCAGCGCTTCGCGCCCCAGACCCCCGACACCGACCAGGCGCGGTGGAAGCCCTACACGATGAAGCAGCTCACGACGTCGGGCGCGCACGGCGTCGACTACTGCGAGATCGACAACCTCTCGAACAACGTGACCGTGGCCCTCGAGCCGCTCCTCCGCGAG
>JAEUKG010000870.1 GCA_016794325.1 Myxococcales bacterium
TGTAGACGGCGACGCGCGCGAAGTCGAAGCGCAGCTCGCCCGGCTCGACGCCGCGCGCCGCGAAGCGCTCCCGCCGGACGCGGTGGACGGCGAGCGAGCCCTCATCGGTGGCGAGGACGGTGGCGCCGAGCGTGGCGCGCCCGCTGTCGGCGAACGCGCAGCGCGTGACGACCGCGCCGACGCGGCCGCCCACGTCCACGTAGACGACGTCGCGCGGGTCGTCCGACGCGTCCCAGGTGAGCTCGACCGGAGCCCCGGCCGCGAGCGAAACCACGCCGCGCGCGGCGTCTTGCCCGCCGATGCGGAGATCGCCGAGGTCGGCGGGCGCCTGGCCCACCACGGTGAACGCGCCGACATCCTGCGAGCCGGCGACCTTGAGCGCGACGCGCCCGCCCGGGGCGACGTGCGCGCCGGTCTCGGACGAGCCGACGTAGAAGACGCCCGTGACCCGGCCGACCGGATCGGGCACCTGCCGCGCGGTGAGCAGGGCGCGCCGATCGCCCGCCTCGACGCTGATGGCGCCGACGTCGGCGAGCTCCACGCCGCGAGCCGCGACGTCGTCGTCGCCGGCCAGGGCCGCGCAGGCCCCGGGCGCGGGGAGGTCGAGCTGCGCGCCCACCGTGCGGAGCGCGCGCTCGTCGACCTGACCCGAGCGCGTGTGGACGAAGCGCGCCACCGCGCCCACGCGCGTCGTGTCGGGACCCTGGCTCGTGCGCTCCAGCACCACGACCGCGGTCGAGGGGGTCACCGAGTCGGCGTCGACGTCGTTGGTGGCGCCCATGTTCGCCGAGCAGCCGGCGAGCGCCGCGCTAGCGACGACGATGGCGGAGAGTGTACGCATGAATAGGTATAGGTTAAACCGCGACCCCCGGAGAAGCAAGCCATGCCCGCTCCCGTTCGCCTGCTTTTGTGCGCAGCAGATCCTCGTGAGATCAAAGACTTACCCACGGCGATGCTCGATGGGGAGGAGCCGGTGGGCGCGGGGGGGTGGCGGGTGTGGTCGCGGGTGGTCGGGATCGGCCTCGTCGACGCGGCGCTCGGGACGATGCAGGCCATCGCCGAGGTCCACCCGACGCGCATCGTGCTCCTCGGCACCTGCGGCGTCTTCGCCGGCGCCCGGGCCGCGGGCGCGCCCGACGTGGCCGTCCCCTCGCAGCTCCTCCTCGTCGCGGGCGACGTCGCGCGCGGGGACGCGGCGCTCCTCGGTCCGAGCGAGCACGAGGCGGATCTCGACCTCGTCCAAGCGCTCGGCGGCCCCACGCCCGGCGTCGCGACCACCCTCGGCATCTCCACCGACGACGAGCTCGCGCGCCGCCTCGAAGAGAGCTCCGGGTGCGGGTACGAGCACCTCGAGGCGTTCGCGGTCGTCGCCGCGTGCCAGCGCGCGGGCGTCCCGGCCGCGGTCGTGCTCGGCGTCGCCAACCGCGTCGGCGCCTCGGGTCGGGCGGAGTGGCGCGCGAACGAGGGCGAGGCCTCGCGGCGCGCGGTCGAGCGGGTCCTCGGGTGGATCGAGCGGGGGCGCTGACGCGCGCGTCAGGCGCCGAGGGCGCGACGGAGATCGTCGAGCAGCTCGCTCGCCGGCTCGAGCCCGACCGACAGGCGGAGGAGGTCCTCGGGGGCGAGGCTCCCCGGGCCCTCGACGCTCGCGCGGTGCTCGACGAGGCTCTCGGTGCCGCCGAAGGAGGTGGCTCGCGCGAACACGGTGAGCTTGCCCGCGACCTCGAGCGCGCGCGCCCGGCCGCCGTCGACGCGCACGCTGAGCATCCCCCCGAAGCCGCCGCGCATCTGCCGCGCGGCGATCGCGTGGCCGGGGTGTGTGGGCAGACCGGGATAGAGGACCTCGCGGATCCCCGGCGTCTTCGCCAGCGCCTCGGCGAGGGCGAGGGCGCTCTCGCACTGGCGCGCGACGCGCACGAACAGCGTGCGCATGCCTCGCGAGAGCAGCCAGGCCTCGAAGGGGCCGAGCACCGAGCCCGCGCCGCGCCGGTGCGCGCGGAGGCTCTGCCAGAGCGGGCCCCGGTCGCGCACGACGACCGCGCCCGCGACGACGTCGCCGTGGCCGCTCAGGTATTTCGTCGCCGAGTGCATCACGAAGTCGGCGCCGAGCTCGAGGGGGCGGCTGAGGACGGGGGTGGCGGCGGTGGAGTCGACGGCGAGGAGCGCGCCGCCGGCGTGGGCGGCGCCCGCGGCGGCGGCGACGTCGACCACGTCCCAGGTGGGGTTCGCGGGGGTCTCGATCCAGACGAGCCGCGTGACCCCCGGGCGGACGGCGCGGGCGACGTCGCCGGGATCGCACAGCTCGAGATCGAGCGCGAAGCGGTCGGCGAGGGCGCGGAGCCGGTTGCGGAAGCTCCAGTACATCGCCCGCGAGGCGACCACGTGATCGCCGGTGCGGACGGTGGACTCGACGACCGCGCTCGCGGCCGCCATGCCCGAGGCGAAGACGAGCGCGGCGCCGCCCTCGAGCTCGCCGAGCACGTCCTCGCAGGGGAGGAAGGTGGGGTTGTCGTCGCGCGCGTATTCGTGCGGCCCGACGAGCGCGTAGCCCGGGTCCCGCGCGAAGGTCGTGCTCGTGTGGAGCGCGGGCACGAGCGCGCCCGTCGGCGCGTCGATCCGGCCGCCGGCCTGGGCCGCGAGCGTCTCGGGGCTCTTCTTCAAAACGTCCACCACAGGGCCGTGGCCGGGGTGAGCGCGAGCCCGGTGACGGTGGCCGAGGTCTGGTTGTAGCTGCCGCGCACGCTCTGGTAGGCGACGCCGAGCTCGGCGGCGACGTGCACGTGGCGGAAGCCGAGCGCGAACCCGGCGAGGCCGCCCGCGTACCAGCGGAACGCGTCGAGGTTGATGGGCCCACCGGGATAGTTGGGCCGCGGCTCCGACGTCACGCGCTCGATGCGGATGGACTCGACGCCGCCGCGCGCGCCGGCCCAGGCCATGTAGAGGCCGGCGGAGCGCCGCCCGCCCACGCGGAGCGGGACGTCGCCGCCCCCGCCGTGGCGAGCGGCGACGTC
>JAEUKG010000903.1 GCA_016794325.1 Myxococcales bacterium
CAAGAACGAATCCGGCACTGGCCCCGCGTCGACCAGCTCCGTCACCTCGAGCAAGTCCGACGGCAAGAGCGTCATGCTCAACGGCGCCGGCGCGACGTTCCCGTTCCCGCTCTACTCGAAGTGGGTGTCGGACTATCAGGCGGTGGCGCCGGGGGTCCGCGTCAACTACCAGTCCGTGGGCTCGGGCGCCGGAATTCGTCAAGTCACCGAGAAGACGGTGGATTTTGGCGCCAGCGACGCGCCGATGACCGACGAGCAGCTCGCCAAGGCTCCGGCGAAGCTCGTCCACGTCCCCACCACCCTCGGCGCGGTCGCGCTCACCTACAACCTCCCCGGGGTCGAGTCGATCTCGATGACTCCGGAGGTGCTCTCGGCCGTCTTCATGGGCGAGATCAAGAAGTGGGACGACCCCAAGATCAAGGCCGACAACCCGGACGCCAAGCTCCCGTCGACGAACATCTCCGTCGTCCACCGCTCGGACGGCAGCGGGACCACCGCCGTGTTCACCGAGTACCTGTCGAAGGTGAGCGCGCCTTGGAAGTCCAAGGTCGGGTCGAACACGAGCGTCGCCTGGCCCGTCGGTCTCGGCGCGAAGGGCAACGAGGGCGTGAGCGGGCAGATCAAGACGACGCCGGGGACGCTCGGCTACGTGGAGCTCGCCTACGCCCTCCAGAACAAGTTCCCGGTCGCGAAGCTGAAGAACAAGTCGGGCAAGTGGGTCGCGCCGTCGGTCGCGAGCATCCAGGCCGCGGCCAAGGGCGCCGCGCTCCCCGACGATCTCCGCGTGTCGATCACCGATCCGCCGGGTGAAGACGCGTACCCGCTGTCGTCGTACACCTACGTCCTCGTCTACGAGGACGCGCCCGACGCGCAGAAGGGCGCCGCCCTCGCCAAGTTCTTGTGGTGGGCGACCCACGACGGCCAGAAGGCCTGCGAGCCGCTGCACTACGCGCCCCTGCCGAGCGAGGTCGTGACCAAGGTCGAGGGCAAGCTCCGGACGCTCAAGGCCGGCGGCCAGCCGGTGGCTTACTGAGGGCGCCGTGGCCGTGGCCGAGCCCGCAGGCCGAGCCGACGCCGGGGCGCTGCCCGCGCCCAAGCGGAGGCGCCGGCGCGACGTGAACCTGGGCGACCGGGTCTTCCGAGCCGTCGCCGGCACGCTCGCCGCGAGCGTGGTCGCCGTGCTGTTGTTCATGGCGGTGCAGATCGGCGTGCTCGCCACGCCGGCGATGCGGCGCTTCGGGTTCCGCTTCTTGATCGACACGACCTGGGATCCCGTCGCCGAGCGCTTCGGCGCGCTCCCGTTCGTCTACGGCACCGTCGTGTCGTCGCTCCTCGCGCTCGTCCTCGCGGTGCCGATCGCGATCGGCATCGCGATCTTCCTCACCCAGCTCGCCCCCGCGTGGCTGCGAGCGCCGGTGGGGTTCGCGGTCGAGCTCCTCGCGGCCGTCCCCAGCGTCGTCTACGGCCTCTGGGGCGTCTTCGTCCTCGCGCCCTGGCTCCGCGGGAGCGTGGAGCCTGGCCTCGAGAAGCACCTCGGCTTCCTCCCGTTGTTCCGCGGCCCGTCGCAGGGCGTGGGCATGCTCGCCGCGGCGCTCGTCCTCGCGATCATGATCCTGCCGACGATCGCGTCGGTGAGCCGCGAGGTGCTCCGCGCCGTGCCGCCCCACCTCTACGAGGGCGGGCTCGCACTCGGCGCGCGGCGCTGGGACGTGCTCCGCCGCGTGATCC
>JAEUKG010000932.1 GCA_016794325.1 Myxococcales bacterium
AGCTCCTTGGCGAGCGCGAGGAGCTCGCGGGTGGAGACGTCGGGCACGCGGATGTCGGCCGCCATCCCCCGGGTGTGGAAGTTCTCGTCGCGGGCGTGCTCGGGCGCGCGGTACGCGCTCACGACCTCGACCGGCTTGCCCGTGCGCTCCGCCACCCTGGCGAGCACCTTCACGAGCCGCGGATCGGGGTCGCGCTCGCGCTGGGTGCGGTGGCAGCGCAGGAGGTGGCGCAGCGACGCCATCGACGCCGCGTCGGGCTCGCCGCGCACGAGCCGGACGGTGACGCGCTCGTCGGTGTTGATGGCCCGCACCTCGAAGGCGCGGGTGAGCTCACGCGCGTCGTCCGCGGGCTCGCGCGCGGTGGGGGCGAAGGCGTGGGGCTCGTGCTGCGTGCGGGCCGCCGCCACGCGCGGCTCCGGCCACGACACGAACGCGACGCTCGCGCCCATCGCCATCGCCAAGAGCACACGCGAGCGCGCCATCGCCCGCGAGCGTATCAAAACCGGTCGACGGTCACAGCGTCGTCGTGCCGCCGCAGGGGACGTCGACGGCGCGACCGACCGCGGGGCCGACCTTGACCCACCGCCTCCCACACGGCACGGACGCCGACCGCGCGCCGGCGGGCTGGAGCGCGCCGTCGACGTAGACCTCGGCGCCGCTGCGCGGCAGGAGCACGGTGCCGGTCGTCGGCTTCGGAGCGGGCGGCGCGGCCGCGGGCGCGGGGAGCGCGGGCTGCGCCGCGGCGGCGGCGCGCGTCGTCGTCGCCGTCGTCGCCTTGGGAGACTCGACCGGGCGCGCGTCGGTGCGGACCTCGAGCCGAGCCGGCGCCCTCGCGTCGACGGCGGCGCCCCTGGGCGACGGGCGGAGGGCCACGACGGTCGCGGCGGCGGTGACGAGCGCGATCGCGGCGAGGGCGACCGCGCCCGCGCCGATCCACACGCCCGCGGGCCCACGCGACACGACGCGGGCGGGGGCGAGGCTCGGCGCCGACGCGCGCGTCGCGGCGTCGAGCGCCACCGGCGCGATCGACGGCGGGCGCCGGCTCCACGCGTCGGCGGCCACGGGCCACGAGGGCTGCGGCGGCCGCGCGTCCGGCGGCGGCGGCGTCGTCGCCTGGAGCGCGATGTGCGGCGCCGTCCGATCGGCGGCTCCGACGGGGCGCTCCGCGCTCGTCGCAGGCGGGCAGGGAGGCGCGGCGCCGGGCGGGGGCGGCGTCGAGCGCGTGACCGCGAGGCGGAGGAGGGGATCGTCGACGACCAGGGTGTCGATCGCGTCGTCGTCCACCACGACGAGGAGCTCCTCGGTGCCGTCGGCGCTGGCGGGGGACGGAGCCTCTTGCGTGAGCGGGTTGGGATGGGTCATGGCCGTTTGCGAGGCGCAATCTGACCCGCCCCCTCGCCGTGAGCCAGTGACCCAGCGCGCCGAAGCGCGCGCGCGACGTGTCGTCGCGGGCGGCGCCCGGCACCTCGCCTCCGACCGCGGCACGTTAGGCCAGGCGCGATGAAAAGCGTGAAAAATCGATGGGTTGCCTGCGCCTCCCGACCCGGCGGACGGGGCCCGCGCGGGCGCGGGTTACAGCCACTCGTCGACGAGCTGCAGGATGCGCGCGTTCTCCTCGATCGCGAGGAAGCTCTTCCGGAAGGCCGGGCTCTGCACGCGATCGGCGCGCACCTCGAGGCGCTGGCGGGCGACCTCCAGCGCGACGACGGCGTCCTCGTGGCGGCCGATGGCGTCGAGCGCCTCGACGTGGACGAGCCGCACGAAGCTCTCGCCCTCCTCGAGCGCGCCGAGCGACTCGAGGGTGAGCATGGCCTCGAGGGCGGGCTCCTCCGCGTCCTCGGGCCGCTGGCCCACGAGGCGCGCGCGCGCGATGACCGCCTGCGCGAGCGCGCACACGGCCGGGACGTGGCTCGCGACCGCGATCGCGCGGGCGGCCTCGTCTTCGGCCTCGCGCGGCTGGCCCGCGAGGAGGCGGATGAACGCGCAGTAGAGGCGCGAGCCGCCCTCCATCCGGCGATCGCCCTGCGCCGCGAAGGACTCGACCGCGCGCAGCTCCTCGCGGAGACCCTCGGCGTGCTCGCCGCGGCGAGCGAGCGCCATCCCCAGGTTGTGCCAGGCGCCGGCGGTGACGGCGGTGAGGCCCATCTTCTCGGAGTCGACGAGGGCGCGCTGCAGGCCGGCCACCGCGTGGCCGTAGTCCCCGAGCTCGAGGTACACCGCGCCGCAGCTCGTCCGGTGCCGGCACGCCGCGCGGACGTCGCCCGCGCGCTCGAGCTCCTCGATCGCGCGCTCGAACAAGACCAAGCTGTCGGCCGGGTCGCCGGACACGAGGGCGCGGTAGGCCCGCACCCGGAAGACGTGGCCCATCGCCCAGGGATCGGAGGCGAGGCGGTCGGCGGCGCGCTCGATGAGCTCCATCAAATCATCCGCGCCAGGATAGTTGCCTCCCTGGAGGAGGACGACCGCCGCCCGGGTGAGGGCGACGAGGTGCGCGGGCGAGGGCTCGCCCGTCGCCGAGACGTCGCACAGCGCGTCCACCGAGCGGTGCAGCCCCTGGGCGTTGCCGAGCCGGCCGCTCGCCTCGACCGCCTCGCCGACGGCGAGGAACCAGCGCCGCGATCCGCGCGGGAGGAGCTCGATCGCCTCGGTGGCGGCGCGCTCGGCGTCGCTGATCTCGCCGCGCCAGCGGTGCGCCTCGGCCTGGCGGAGGCGGAGCCGGCCGAGCACCTCGCCGGTGGCCCCGCACGCGACGCCGCGCTCGGCCGAGCGGAGCGCGGCCTCGAGGTCGTTGCCCTCGAGCGCCTGGGCCGCGGCGCGGCGGTAGAACGCGATCGCGCGGGCGGGCTCTTCGGCGCGCTCGAGGTGCTCCGCGAGGACGATCGCCTCGCGCTCGCCGACCTTCTGGAGCCAGTCGGCGGCGAGCCGGTGCCCGAGCGCGCGGTCGCGATCCTTGAGCATGCCGTAGGCGGCCTCGCGGACGAGGGCGTGGCGGAACACGAGCTCCTCCTCGCCGCGGAACCGTGCGTCGCTCCGTCGCATGAGGAGCTCGCGCTCGCAGAGCTCGTCGAGCCAGGTGCTCACGCTCGAGGCCTCGCCGGCGCCGAGCAGCGCGGCCACGCCGCCGCGCCAGAACGTCTCGCCGAACACGCTCGCGGCGCGCAGGACTCGGCGCGCCTCGGGCTCGAGCGCCATGAGGCGGGCCTCCACCATCGAGAGCACCGTCTCGGGGAGCGCGTCGCCGCGGCCCTCGGCGACGCCGCGGATGAGCTCTTCGAGGTAGAAGGCGTTGCCGCCGGCGCGGGCGACGATCCCCTGGATGACGTCGTCGGTCGCGCCGTCGCCGAGGACCTGGCGGGCGAGCTTCGCCGCGGCCTTCTTCGACAGGTCCGGCAGCCGGAGGTGCTCGACGGCGCGCTCGGCCCAGAGATCGGGGAAGAGCTCCTTGATCTCGGGGCGCGCGAGGGCGAGGACGAAGAGCGGGCGATCGGCGAGGCCCCGCAGGAGCGCGTCGGTGCCCTTCACGCTCGGCAGGTCTCCCCAGTGGAGGTCCTCGAAGACGAGCACGATCGGCTTCTGGGCGCACTCGGCGGCGACCCAGTCCTCGAGCGCGCGCCGCATCTGATCGCCCATGAGGGCGGCGTCCTCGCGCGCGGCGCGCAGCATGACGTCGACCTCGTCGCCCTCGGCGTCGGCGCCGATCATCTCGGCGAGGAACTGCGCCACCCGCGCGCGGTCCTTGGGGGCGACGACGCGCGAGACGCGGGCGCGGATTTTCTCCCGCTGCACCTTCACCGGCTCGCCGTCCAGCACCTCCGCCGCCTGCCGAACGATCTGCGAGAGCATGCCGAAGGGCGAGCCCGCGCGCATCGGATCGCCGCGGGCGATCCAGACCTCCATCGGATCGCCGCGGTGACGGAGCATCCGCAAGAGCTCGTAACGCAAGCGAGATTTGCCGACGCCCGCGGGCCCGGTGACGAGCACCGCGCGCGCGACGTCGTCGGCCACGCACTCCGCGAACACCGCCTCCAGCTGGACGAGCTCCCGGTCGCGGCCCACGCACGCGGTCGCGCGCCCGAGGAGCGTGCGGCCGCCGGCGGCCGCCTCGCGCTCGCCGACGAGCTCGAGCCCGAACGCGCCCGCGCGGACGAGGAAGCGCCCGTCGAGCAGGCCCGCCGTCACCTCGTCGACGTGGATCGGCTGCGGCTTCCCCGTCCCCGCGACGTCGACGTCGGTCTCGCCGTGGGCGCGGAGCATCGCCACCGCGCGGTCGACGGCGTCGCCGTGGGGGAGGCGCTCGTCGATCACCGCGCGCCCGGTGGCGAGGACCATGGGGACGTTCGCAGCGACGCGCCGCATCGCGAGGACGCAGCGCGCGGCGCGGATGGCCTGGTCGGTGGGGTTCTTGTGGCCCGAAAACGTCACCACGAGCATGCCGCTCGCGAGCGTCTCGAGGTGGGCGCCGAACGGCCCGAGGGTCGCGCGCAGGCGCCCGCCGAGCGACTTCATGCCCTGCCACGTGCCGTCGACGATCGTCATCTCCTCTTCGAGGTGAGCGTGGGCGGCGGCGGCGACCACGGACACGAGGCGCTGCTCGCCGCGGGTGAGGACGTCGGTGTGGGTGCTGCGATCGCGCGGGGCCGCGGCCTGCGTCGCGAGGGGCGTGATCGAGTGCAGCTCGGCCGCGACGACGCCGGCGTCGGCGGGGCGGCCGGCGGGGTCGCGGGAGAGCATGCGCGCGACGAGATCGGCGAGGGGCGGGGGGACGTCCTTGCGGGCGTCGGAGAGGCTCGGCGGCTTCTCGAACAGCATCTTGGCGAGGATGCCGATCGCGTCTTCGCCCGCGAACGGCGGGACGCCGGTGAGGCATTTGTAGAGCAGCGATCCGAGGGCGAAGATGTCGGCGCGCCCGTCGGGCGTCGCCGAGCCGCGCGCCTGCTCCGGGGCCATGTACCCGAGGGTGCCCAGGAGCACCCCGGCGCCGGTGATCTCGGTCGCCTGCAGCGGCCGCGCGATGCCGAAGTCGATGAGCTTGACCCGCTCGAGCTCTCCGCCGACGAGGAAGAGGTTCGCGGGCTTGAGGTCGCGGTGGATGATCCCGCGCGCGTGGGTGAAGGCGAGGATCTCGGCGACCCGCGCGGCGAGGGTCACGCTCTCGGCCATCGTGAGCCCGGTCGACGCGAGGCGCTTGCCCACCGTCTCGCCCTCGAGCCACTCCATCGCGATGTAGGCGCGCCCGGAGCCGCTCTCGAGCTCGCCGTGGGCGACGTG
>JAEUKG010000948.1 GCA_016794325.1 Myxococcales bacterium
AGGACTCCGCGCGCCGCGCGCGCGCGGCGATCGACAGGGCGGGCCGCGCGGTCGCCGAGATCACGGTGGAGCCGTCGGCGCCGCGCGACGCGGGCGTCGCGGCCGAGCGGGTGAACGGGCACCCCGTCTACGCGTCCAAGGACGCGACGGTGCTCGCGACCGGGGAGTGGGACCTCACCGTGACGAGCGCGAGCCTCGACCGCGCCGGCCGCAAGGAGTGGCTCCTCCGCTGCGACGTCAACGCGCTCTCCGCGCTCGCGCCGGTGGTACGATGAGCTCCGTGGAGGTGCGCCCCGCGCTCGGGCTCTTGCCCGAAGAGATCTCGTCCGGCGTCCGCCCCGGCGGCCGCCACGTGTTCTCGCGGCTGCAGCGCGTCGACCAGTGGGAGGGGGGAGCGCCCGTGCTCGGCGCCCGCGCCGCGGCCGCGGTGGCGGGGCTCGACTGGTCGCTCCCCAAAGTGTGCAGTATGCAGCCATCGGACGACGGCGCGACGAAGCTCGGGCTCGAGCTCGGCGACGGCCGGATCGTCGAGGCGGTCCACATGCCGCGCGACGTGCGCCGCCCGCGGGTGACGCTCTGCGTGTCGAGCCAGGTGGGCTGCGGGATGGGCTGCTCCTTCTGCGCCACCGCGGCGATGGGCCTCGTGCGGAACCTCTCGGCCCACGAGATCGTCGGGCAGGTGCTCCGGGTGGTGCACGACCTCGGGCCCAAGGACGATCCCCGCAAGATCACCCTCGTCTTCATGGGCATGGGCGAGCCGCTCCACAACCTCGGCGCGGTCCTGCGCGCCATCGAGGTCCTCTGCCACGACGCGGGGCTCGGCCTCGCGCCGTCTCGGATCACGGTCTCGACGTCGGGGCTCGTCCCCCAGATCGCCGAGCTCGCCCGGGCGCGCGTGCGACCGCAGCTCGCGGTGAGCCTCAACGCTACGACCGACGAGGCGCGCGCGCGCACGATGCCCGTCGCCCGTCGCCACGGGCTCGCGGAGCTCGTCGACGCCCTCGTCGCGTTCCCCCTGCGGCCCCACGAGAAGATCACGCTCGCCTACGTGCTCCTGCGCGGGGAGAACGACGGGGACGACGACGCCGAGCGGCTCGCCGACATCGCGCTCCGCCTCCCGCGCGCGGTGGTGAACGTGATCCCCTACAACGCCTTCGAAGGCACCGCCTACGCCGAGGCCGACGCCGAGCGCCTCGCCGCGTTCACGCGCGTGCTCCACGGTCGCGGCTGCCTCGTCACGGTGCGGCGGTCGCGCGGGCGCGACGTCTCCGCGGCGTGCGGGCAGCTCGCGCGCGAGGGTCGGACGCTCCCGCGGGGCGCCGCGCGGCGCCTGCCGATCGCGCCGCCGCGCTGACGGCGTCAGGGCGCCGCGAGCCGAACGGCCTCGCGGGTCAGCATGCCGACTCCGACCACGAGGACGAGCACCGCGAACGCCTTGCGGAGCGTGTCGGCGGGGACGCGCGCGCCGAGGGCGGCGCCGACGAAGGAGCCGGCGACGGTGCACGCGGCGACGACCGACACGATCGGCCAGACCACGGGCGTCTTCGACACCTGCCCGAGCAGGCCGGCGGTCGACTGCATCGCGATGATGAAGAGCGACGTGCCCACCGCCTGGCGCATGGGCACGCCGCCGAAGAGGACGAGCGCGGGCACGATGAGGAAGCCGCCGCCGGAGCCGACGAAGCCCGAGAGGCCCCCGACGATCGCGCCCGCGGCCGCGATCTTGAGGAGCGACACCGGGGCCGGGGCCTCGCCCTCGGCGTCGGGCGCCTTCTTCTTGCGCAGCATCGTGATCGCCGAGCCGAGCATGACGACCGACAAGAGCACGAGCAGCGCCGAGCCCGGGACGAGGTGGGTGGCGCGGCCCCCCGCGAAGGCCGCGGCCATGCCGACCCCGCCGAACACGAGGCCGAGCTTGAGCCTCACGTTGCCGCGGCGGAGGTGGGCGATCGAGCTGACGGCGCTCGTCGTCGCGACGACGAAGAGCGAGCCCACGATCGCCTGCTTGGCCTCGAGCCCGACGACGTACGCGAGCATCGGCGTCGTGAGGATCGCGCCGCCGCCGCCGAGCATTCCGAGGACGGCGCCGACGACGAGCGCGAGCGCGGCGGCGAGCGCGAGCTTCACCGCGGTTCCACGTGGCGGAGCGCCTCGCGCTTGGAGAGGGGGGAGAGCTCGGCCTCGCGGTCGGCGACGTAGGCGACGACCCAGCCCGGCTCGACCTTGGCGTAGGCGCGCAGGGCCCACCCGATCGCCTTGCGGAGGAAGAACTCGCGACGCCCGAGGCTCGGCGCGATCGCGCGCGCGAGGAGGTCGCGGTCGGTGCGGCCCTTGCGCGACACCTGGCAGAGGATCGCCGATCGCCGGATCCACACGTCGTCGTCGCCCGCCCACCGGAGCATCGCGCGCTTGGCGGCGGCGGGCTCGGCGTCGAGCACGAGCGGGAGGCGGTGGGTCGCGATCTCGTCGACGAGGTCCCACCACGCGCCCTCGCGGATCAGGCGGTCGTAGAGGGGCAGGGCCTCGGTGGTCTGCAGCTCCTCGGCGCGGCGATCGCCCGTCCAGAGGATCGCGGCGTAGCGCTCCTCGCGGTGGGTCGCGGCCGACCAGATGCCGAGCGCGGTCCGCTCCCACGCGGCGCGGCCGCCGATCTCCGCGCCCGCGAAGACCTCCTTGCAGATCGCGCGGATCGCGGGCACCGAGACGCCCCACATCGGCATCGCCGACTTCAGGTACGCCTTCGTCTGGGCGGCCCGCTCCGGATCCGCCGCGGCGCGCAGCCGCCGCCGCACCTCGAGCAGGAGGGGCGGCGCCGCGCGAGCTTTGCTCCTCAACCCTCTCCCTTGGCGGCGATGTTCGCCCAGGTGTCCTTGAGGGTGATCGTCCGGTTGAACACGAGGGCGCCGGGCTTGGCGTCGGGATCGACGACGAAGTACCCGAGGCGCTCGAACTGCACCGCGTGGCCGGCGATCGCGCCGGTGAGGCTCGGCTCGACCTTGGCGTTCGCGAGGACCTCGAGCGACGACGGGTTCAGGTGGCTCAGCCACTCGTCCTTGCCCTCGCCCGAGAGCGGGTTCTCCACCCGGAAGAGGCGATCGTAGAGCCGCACCTCGGCGCTCGCCGCGTGCTTCGCGCTCACCCAGTGGAGCGTCGCCTTGATCTTGCGGCCGTCCTTCGGCGTGCCGCCGCGCGAGTCGGGATCGTAGGTGCACACGAGCTCGGTGACGTTGCCGGCCCCGTCCTTCTTCACCTCTTTGCACTTGATGATGCAGGCGTAGCGGAGCCGGACCTCGGCGCCGGGGGAGAGCCGGAAGAACTTCTTCGGCGGGTTCTCCATGAAGTCGTCGGCCTCGATGTAGAGCTCGCGGGAGAACGGCACCTTGCGCGAGGGGCCGTCGGGCTTCTCGGGGTCGTAGGGTGCGTCGATCTCCCACACCTCGCCCTCCGGGAAGTTCTCGAGGGTCACCTTGATCGGTCGGAGGACGGCCATCACGCGCGGGCACCGCGCGTTGAGATCCTCGCGCAGGGCGTGCTCGAGGAGCGACACGTCGACCACGCTGTCCTTGGTCGAGACGCCGATGCGATCGCAGAAGGCGCGGATGGCCTCGGGGGTGAAGCCGCGCCGCCGCATCCCCGCCAGGGTCGGCATGCGCGGATCGTCCCAGCCGGCGACGTGCTTGCCGTAGACGAGCTCCTGGAGCTTCCGCTTGCTCAGCACCGTGAAGGTGAGGTTCAGCCGCGCGAACTCGATCTGCTGCGGGCGCGTGGCCTCCGGGGCCCCGATGCGATCGAGGAACCAGTGGTAGAGCGGCCGGTGGTTCACGAACTCGAGGGTGCACACCGAGTGCGTCACGCCCTCGATGTAGTCGCTCTGCCCGTGGGCCCAGTCGTACATCGGGTAGATGCACCAGGCGTCGCCGGTGCGGTGGTGGCGCGCGTGGCGGATGCGGTACATGACCGGGTCGCGCATCTTCACGTCGGTCGACGCCATGTCTCCCTTGGCGCGCAGCACCGCCGCCCCGTCGGCGAGCTCGCCCTTCTTCATGCGCTCGAAGAGCGCGAGGTTCTCGGCCGGCGTGCGCTTGCGGCCCGGGGCCTCGTCGCCGGGCTTGTAGAAGTCGCCGCGCGTCTGGCGGATCTCCTCGGTGGTGCGGTCGTCGACGTAGGCCGCGCCCGCCTCGATCATCGCCACCGCGTACTCGTGGAGCTTGCCGAAGTAGTCGGACGCGAAGAAGAGGTTGTCGCCCCAGTCGAAGCCGAGCCAGCGGACGTCCGCCTTGATCGACTCGACGAACTCGACCTCCTCGGTCTCGGGGTTGGTGTCGTCGAAGCGGAGGTTGCACTGGCCGCCGGGGACGCGCTGGGCGATGCCGAAGTTCAGGCAGATCGACTTGGCGTGGCCGATGTGCAGATAGCCGTTCGGCTCGGGGGGGAAGCGGGTGACGACCTTGCCGCCGTGTTTGCCCTTCTCCCGGTCCTGGCAGACGAGGTCCCAGACGAAATTGCCGGGGCTGTCGTCCTTCTTCGCGTCCTTGTCGTCGCTCACGAAAAGCCTCCTCGATCGGTCCCGGCGCGCGAGGTCGCGCGCGCCGGTCGGCGGAGACTATAGCTCAGAACCGCGCGACTCAGAGGCCGAGGACGAGCCCGGCGGTGCCGCCGGCCTCGGGCGTGACGGTGCGGTTGCCCATGAGGTTCGCCTGGGCCTCGAGGACGACGCCGAGCCGGTCGCCGAGCCAGAGGTCGACGCCGAGCGCGAGGCCGCCGCCGATCTTCGGCGCGCCCCAGAGGAGCTCGAGGCGGGGGCCGCCGGCGACGTAGGGCTCGACGGAGCGGGACACGTAGAGGGGTCGGCGCAAGAAGGCGTCGATCGGCAGGAGGTTCTCGCCGCCCTCGGTGCGGAAGTAGTCCACCGCGACCTGGAGCTCGAGCTCGTGGCGGATCAGGGGGACGAACCCGGAGATCCCGCCGCCGAGCAGGCGCTCGTTCGAGCGCGGGTAGAACGACCCGAACGCTGCGCCGCCGAGGGTGAGGCCGAAGTGCTCGACGTGATCGCCCGCGGGCGCGGGCGCGGCCTTCGCCTCCTCGGCGCGGGCGGCGGGGCCCGCGCAGACCGAGGCCGCCACCGCCACCATCGCGAGAGCTCGCTTCATGACCGCGAAACTATCCTCGTCCCCCGCGCGCGTCCATCCGATACCATCGTTTGCATGAGCTCGCCGCCGACGGTCAAGGACGCGACCCACACCGTCAAGGACCTCGTCCACGCGATGGATCGCATCGCACCGCCCGCGCTCGCCGAGCCCTGGGACAACGTGGGCCTGGTGGTCGGGGACGAGGCCGCGCCCCTCACCAAGGTCCTCGTGACCGTCGACCTCACCCTCGAGGTGATCGCGGAGGCGAAGGCGGGCGGCTACGGCGCGGTCGTCGCGTACCACCCGCCGGTGTTCCGCGCCGAGAAGCGCCTCCTCGCCGGCGACCTCGGCTACGAGGCCGCCCGCGCCGGCCTCTCGGTCTACAGCCCCCACACCGCGCTCGACGTCGTCGAGGGGGGGACGAACGACGCCGTCTGCGCGGCGCTGGGCCTGCGAGCGGTGGTGCCGCTCGAGCGGCGCCGGCCCGACGATCCCGGCATCGGCCGCGCGGGCTGGCTCGAGCCGCAGCTCGCCGCGCGCGACTTCGTGGCTCGGGTGAAGTCTCGGCTCGGCCTCCCCTTCGTGCTCGTGGCGGGCTCGCTCGACCGGAAGATCGCTCACGTGGCGGTGTGCGCGGGCGCGGGCGGATCGCTCGTCGGCGCGGCCGCCAAGTCGGGGGCGCAGGCGTTCGTGTGCGGCGAGCTCGGCCACCACGACGCCCTCGCCTGTGTGCGTAAAGGGATGGTCGCGATCACCACCTTGCACTCGAACACCGAGCGGCTCGCGCTCCCGGCGCTCGCGGAGAAGCTCGCGAGCGAGCTCGCCGGGGTCACCGTCACCGTGGCCACCTCGGATCACGATCCGTTCAAGGTGATCTGAGCGTGCCGAGCCTCGCCGTCCTCCGGTCGCTGCCCGACCCCGAGCTGATGAAGGCGCGCCTGCGCACGTTCACCATGCTCGACGCGATCGTCGCGCCGGACCTGCGGAGCTTCGAGTGGCACCCGAAGTGGGGCCGCCGCGAGTCGATGGGCGCGTTCAAGGACGGGGAGGGGAACGCGTTCTTCGCCTGGTTCTCGCCGCGCGGGGCCGTCGTCCGCGGCTTCGACCACGAGAGCGTGATGTCTCCGTTCCGCCGCGACCCGCCCGCCGCCTGGCCCGGCCTCTGGGAGGGGCTGCCGGCGGCGCTCGCGTACGCGGCCCGCGAGCCGGCGTTCGTGCCCGAGGAGATCACGTTCGCGGCGTGGAACGTGGGTCGGGGGTGGGTGTGCGGCCCGGTGAAGCCGCCCCCGCGCTCCGCCGCCGGAGGCCGGGGCGGGGTCGACGCCGACGGTGCGAAGGACCTCCTCGGCTGCTTCGCCAAGGACTTCGCCCGCTGGGCCGCCGGCTACTACGGCGCGCCGCTCGACCGCGCCGCGCTC
>JAEUKG010000987.1 GCA_016794325.1 Myxococcales bacterium
CGCGCGCATCGTCGGCATCGACGCCGCCCGCGAGGCCGTCACCTTCCGCGTCGATCTCCCGAGCACCGCCAACTGCGGCGCCATCGCGCGGTCGCCCTCGGGCAAGCTCGTCGCGGTCGCGTGCTCCGGCCTCCTCGGCGACCGGGGCCAAGCGGGCCAACGCAGCGCCGTCGTCGTCCTCGACGCCGCGGCGTCACCGCCTCGCGTCACCGCCCGCGTCGACGCGAGCGCCGTGGGAGGCGCCGCCTTCGCGCCGCAGATCGGGTTCGCGAGCGAGGGCGTGCTCCTCGCCGGCACCTACGGCAGCCTCGACGACGGGCGCACCGACTCCCTCGTCACGGTCGACGTCGCGAGCGGCGCCGTCTCGCGGCTCGACGACGTCGGCCAGGCCTTCGCCCTCGGAGACATCCGCTGCGCCCCCGGGTGCGGCGCCTGCCTCGTCGCCGACGCCCGGGCGAACGCCTTGCGTGTATTCTACACAGGAGCCGACGGGCGCCCCGTCGAGCGCGCCCGCGAGAGGGTCGACGCGGTGACGGGCCTGCCGCCGCGCTACCTCGGGTTCTTGTAGGCCGCGGCGATCGCCTCCGCGACGCTGGCGAGCCTCCGCACCCCGAACGTGACGACCCCGGGCGCGGCGAGCGCGGCGTCCACCGCCGCCGCGACGCCCGCGTCGTCGAGCTCCGGACCCGCGGCGAGCGCGGCCTCGAGCGACGCCCGCGCGTCGCGCGACACCATCCAGTCGCCCCCCACGCGCATGCGCCCTCCGGCGTCGCGCCCCGCGGAGACGGAGCCCATCACCTCGGGCACGCGCGCCTCCCACGCCGGCTCATCCTCCACGCGCGGGGCGGGCCCGGGCGCGATCTCCGTCGGGACGAGCGCGTGGCCGTACGCGTTCGCGAACGCCTCGACGATCGCCTCCCGAACGTCGCCCACCGCGAGCGGCTTCCCGGCGAGCTCCCCGACCGAAGCCGGCGCCTTGCCGCCGTAGGACGGGCGCGCGACCCCGCCGTCGAACGCGTGCGTCACGCCCACGAAGGCCTCGACGAGCACCCGGCGCGTCCCCGCGTCGTGGGCGAAGCCGACCCACGCCGCCGGCCGATGCGCCACCGCGATCCAATCGCGCCCGAAGTAGTGCGCGGGCGCCCCGACCCGCCCGAGGGCGCGCAGCACCGGCCGCACGTACCGGTTGATCACCTGCGCGTCGCCGCCAGGCGTCAGCGCGTCCGCGCGCGGGAGCGAGAGGCCGACGTAGATCGTCCCCTCCCCCGCCGAGATCGCCGGCCCGCCGCTCGCTCGAACCACCCGCGTCTCGAGGTCCGGCGGCGCGTCGCCCGCCCGCGACATCCCGCCGAGCACCCAGCCCTCGCCGGTCACGGCGGCGACGGTCAGCTCCGCCGCGTGCGTCGAAGCGCGGTCGAGGCTCGACGTCGAGAGCGCCGACAGCTCCGTCAGCGCGAGCCGATGATGCGGGTTGAGGCCGATCGTCACGGAGACGATGGTAACCTCGGAAGCGTGAACATCGACTGGAAGACCGAGGGCGACACCTGCGTGGGGCTCCTCGCCGACCTCCTCCGCATCGACACGGTGAACCGCGGGACCGGCGGCGAGGGCAAAGACGACGGCCACGAGAACGTCGCCGCCGACCGGCTCGCCTCGTTCTTGCGGGAGGCCGGCGTCGAGGTCCGCACCTTCGAGAAGGTGAAGGGGCGCACCAACCTCATCGCGCGCGTGCGCGGCACCGGCGAGCGAGCGCCGCTCCTCCTGAACGCCCACCTCGACGTGGTCGAGGCCGACGCCTCGGCCTGGCGGCGGCCGCCGTTCTCCGGCGACGTCCACGAGGGCTACCTCTGGGGCCGCGGCGCGGTCGACATGAAGCACATGGCGGCGATGAGCGCGTGCGTGCTCGCGATGCTGTCGCGAGACGTCGAGGGGCGCCCGAAGCTCACCCGCGACGTCGTCCTCGCCGCCGTCGCCGACGAAGAGGCCGGCTCGCGCCTCGGCAGCCTCTACCTCGTCGACGATCACGCCGACGAAGTGCGTGCAGAATACATGCTCGGCGAGGTGGGCGCGTTCTCCCAGCACCTCTTCGGGCAGACGTTCTACCCGCTGCAGGTGTCGGAGAAGGGGATCTGCTGGGTGCGAGCCACGTTCTCCGGCGAGCCCGGTCACGGGTCGATGCCCGACCCCGAGAGCGCGGTCGTCAAGCTCGCCCGCGCGGTGAGCCGCCTCGGCAAGAAGCGGATGCCGGTGCACCCCACCGCCGCCGTGAAGCGCTTCGTGTCCGAGCTCGCCGAGCACCTGCCGTCGCCGCAGCGTCACGTCCTCAAGCGCCTGACGCTGCCCGCCGCGGCCTCCTTCATCCTCGACTACGCCATCAAGGACCCGGCGCAGCGGCGCTCCTTCGGGGCGATGCTCTCGAACACCGCGTCCCCGAACGTGGTCGCGGGCGGCACCAAGATCAACGTCATCCCCGGCAGCGCCTCGGTCGAGATCGACGGGCGCACCCTCCCGGGCCAGACCGTCGACGACTTCCTCGCCGAGCTCCGCGCGGTGATGGGCGAAGACGCGGGTCTCGAGGTGGTGTGGTCGCTGCCCGCGGTCGAGACGTCGCCCGACACCGCGATGTTCCGGCACCTCGCGGACACGCTGCGGCGCCACCACCCGGGCGCCCACCCGGTCCCCTACATGATCCCGGGCTTCACCGACGCGAAGGCCTACGACCGGCTCGGGACCAAGTGCTACGGGTTCGCCCCCGTTCGCTTCGACCCCGCCCACACCGACGTCGTGTTCTCGAAGATGTTCCACGGGCACGACGAGCGAATCCCCGTCGACGGCCTCCGCTGGGGGCTCCGCGTCCTCTACGAGGCCGTCACCGGCGCGCCCGACCGCTGAAGGACGCGCGACGCCGCTCGCCTCGCGAGCACATGAGGGTGGCGCTCCCACCTCCCCATCGCGGCGGTTTTCAAGACTTTTCGGCGCGAAACGGACACTTGCTCGGGTGGCCTGGGTTCGGATAGAACCGTAGACACCGGGCAACTCACTGCCGTCGCACCTTTTCTACGCCGCGTCCAACGTGCGGCGCTTTTCCGTGAGTGCCTCTGGAGGGAGAGAATGATCAATCCCCAGATGGTGATGTACGAGGAGGAGTTCAATCAGATCCAAGCGGTCGTCGACCGCCTGGTTCGCGATGCGAACGCCAAGGTCGTCTTCATCGTCGACAAGAACGGGCAGCTCATCGCAGCGAGCGGCGACATCGACAACGTCGATACCACCAGCCTCGCTTCGCTGACGGCAGGCAACATCGCGGCCACGGGGGGCATGGCGAAGCTCCTGAAGGAGAACGAGTTCGCCACCCAGTTCCACGAGGGCGAGAAGGCCAACATTCATATCCAGCTTGTTGGCAACCGCGTGATTCTCGTGGTGATCTTCGACTCGAGGTCGAGCCTCGGGCTCGTCCGACTGCGCGTGAAGAAGGCCAGCGAAGAGCTCAACCACATTTTCGAGTCGCTCCTGAAGAAGGTGCAGGAGCCGGGGGCGGACTCGCCCTTCGCCGAGATCACCGACGAAGACATCGACAACCTCTTCAACGACTAGTCGCGCAGCGTCGACTCACCCCAAAGCGGCCTCGGTTTACGGTCCTGGGGCGCCTGCAGCGCCTCCCGACACCCCCCGGAAGACTAGGAACGATGAGCTTCATCAACTACATGGCCCGCGAGATCAACTGCAAGTTGGTCTATTACGGGCCCGGCCTCTGCGGGAAGACCACCAACCTGCAATACATCTACGAGCGCACGAACCCCGAGGCGAAGGGCAAGATGATCAGCCTCGCCACGGAGACGGAGCGTACGCTCTTCTTCGACTTCCTCCCGCTGTCGCTCGGCGAAATCCGCGGCTTCAAGACGCGCTTCCACCTCTACACCGTCCCCGGGCAGGTGTTCTACGACGCGTCTCGCAAGCTGATCCTGAAGGGCGTCGACGGCGTCATCTTCGTCGCCGACTCCCAGATCGAGCGCACCGAAGCCAACCTCGAGTCGATCGAGAACCTCCGAACGAACCTCGCCGAGCAGGGCTACTCGCTCGACAAGCTCCCCTTCGTCGTCCAGTACAACAAGCGCGACCTCCCCAACGTGGCGTCGATGGAGGAGCTCCGCGAGATGCTCAACCCCACGAACGTCCCCGATTTCGAGGCCGTGGCCCGCACCGGAGTGGGCGTGTTCGACACCCTGAAGGCCGTCGCCAAGCTGGTCCTCACCGAGCTCAAGAAGGGCGGCTGATCCCAGTCTGCGCGCCTGCCGCGACGCGAGCGTCGCCGCAAGCCACGACGAAAGGCGAGAAGCGCACGACGCGCTCTCGCCTTTTTCCTTTTGGCGCGCCAGGGCGCCGGTTCTCGTCCTCGACCGGGCCCGCCGTGGGCGCGGCCGACACCGCCTACTTGCGGTGCGACTGGTAGACGCGGCTGCGGCGAGCCGTGTCCTTCGCCTTCAGCTTCGCGCGGAAGCGCTTGGTCTTCGTGCGGTTGGTCTTGCGGGGCTTCTTGGAGAGGATGAGATACATGGCCGAAAACCTCGAAGGGAGGGGCGTTCTAGCCGAACGCGCCCCGAAGCGCAACTACCGCTGTAGGCAGTAGAGGCGGCCCTTGGTCGCGCAGGATTTCGCGGGCACGTTGAACATCCAGCCGCTGTCCTTCTTGTCGGTGCGGCCGAACGTGGCGAGGTAGGTGGCCTCGAGCGACTGGAAGTTGTCGCAGTGGTTGGCGAGGTTCGCCGATCCGTCCGACTTCACCCCGGTCCAGACGTCGCTCGGGGCGACCTTCGTGCCCGACGCGTCTTCGTCGATCGCGGCGAGCAGGTTGCTCGCGACGAGGTCTTGGGTCGTCGCGGCGACCGGCGCCCCGGAGGGCAACCGCCACGGTCCGACCGTGAGGCCGACGCGCTCGCCCACGGACGGCGTGCCCGCGATGCCGAGCCACGCCGTCCAAGTCGCGCCCGGAAAGCGCCCAGCGGCGTCGGCGGCGCACGCCGCGGCCGCGCCGGCAGCGGCGCCGAAGTCGGGCGCGAGCTCGGCCGACGTGACGAACACGACGCGCCCGACCGCGGCGTCGCCCGCGCCGTCGGGCGCGACACCGCCGTCGCCGCCGCTCGGACCGTCGCCCGCGCCGCCGTCGACCGACGGAGCGCCATCGGCGACCGGCGACGCGGCGTCACCAGCGGCGGGAGGGGGCGCGGACGACCCCTCGAAGGCCTCGCACGACGCGACCCACCCGAGAGAAAGGAGCGCTGCGAACGAAGAGGCGGCCCCGCGCGAAAGCATGCGTATACATGGATAGCACCGGCGACGGCCGAGTCCTGCCGAATCGTGGGGATGGGGCGGTGCGCCCCCACAGGGGGTATCCTCCCTCCCGTGAGCCTGCTCTCGTCGCTCAAGTCCGCCCTCCGCGGGATCGCCGATCGGACGCTCCTCCGCGTCCTCCCCGGCAAGACCGAGCGCCGTCTGGCGATCGTCATCTCGCTCACCGCCATCGTGCCGCTCGCCGCCGCGCTCTACCTCGCGACGTCGCTCTTCCGCCAGGCGTCGGCCATCTGGTTCAACCCCGAGGTCGGCCAGCAGCTCGACAAGGGCGTGGAGGTCTACAAGGACTACGTCCGCGCGATCAAAGACGACATGAAGCACCAGGCGACGGCCATCGCCTACGACGACGCGCTGCGCGAGGCGGCCAAGAAGGGCAACGTCGAGGCGGTCGAGGCCGAGCTCGACGTCCTCTTCCCGCGCTTCCCGGATCTCGTGTCGCTCGCGGTCGAGAGCGGCACGGGGGCGCCCCTCGGGCAGCGCGACCGCGGGCGCCCCGTCGACGAGGCCAAGGAGCGCAGCCTCGAGGTGCGCCGCCCGCTCTCGGACGACGAGGGCGGGCCGGTGCTCGTCGCGACCTTCGTGGCCTCGCGGCAGCGCCTCGACGAGCTCGAACGCAGCGGCAACGTCGTCACGAAATACCACCAGGTCGAGGCCTCTCGCTCCGACCTCTACGACGGGTACCTCAACGCGTTCACCGCCCTCCTCGGCATCACCGCCCTCGCGACGGTGATCCTCGGCATCGTCCTCGCGCGCGGCGTCACCCGCCGCATCAACCGCCTGAGCATGGCCATCGATCTCGTCGCCCAGGGCGACCTCGCGGTCCGCGTCCCCGTGACGGGATCCGACGAGCTCACCCAGCTCGCCCGCACGTTCAACCGCATGCTCGGCGAGATGGCCCAGTCACGCGCGCGCATCGAGTACCTGCAGCGCATGAGCGCGTGGCAGGAGATGGCGCAGAAGCTCGCGCACGAGATCAAGAACCCGCTCACGCCGATCCAGCTCGCGGTGCAGGAGTGCCACACGAAATACGCGGGCGACGATCCTCGGTACCGGCGGCTGCTCGACACGACGCTCGAGGTGGTCGAGGAGGAGGTCGGCACGCTCCGGCGCCTGGTGACGAACTTCTCGAACTTCGCGCGCCTCCCCCACGCCGAGCTCCGCGAAGAGAGCCTCCGCGAGTTCCTGAGCGACTGCCAGAGCACCCTCGGCCACCTCGAAGATCCCTCCCTCGGCGAGAGCTCCCCCGACGCCGAGCCCATGCCCACCACCAACGTCGAAATCTCGTGGAAGATCCCTGATCAAGAGCTCCCCGCCGCGATCGACAAGCAGATGCTCCGGCGCGTGCTCGTCAACCTCGTGCGCAACTCCGTGCAGGCGATCCGCGACAAGCGAGCCTCCCGCGACTCGAGCCCCACCGACGTCCTCGGCAAGGTGGTCGTCTACGCCGAGCGCGGGCCGACCGGCCCGTCGATCGTCGTCGAGGATGACGGTCCCGGGATCGACGAGGCCGCGCTCGGGCGCGTCTTCGACCCCTACTTCACCACCAAGCGCGACGGCACCGGCCTCGGGCTCGCCATCGTGAAGAAGGTCGTCGTGGAGCACGGCGGGGAGATCGAGGCCGGCCGCAGCGAGACGCTCGGGGGCGCGCGCTTCGTGGTCCACCTGCCGAGCGTTCAGAGCCTCGCGAGCGGCGTCGCCGCGCGCGAGGCCCGCGAGCTCGCCATCCGCGCGGGCGTCGCCGCCAGCCGCGAGCCGCCGTCCACCGCCTGAACCTCCGATGACCTGCCCCTCCGACGAGCGCTTCGCGTCCTACCTGGCGGGCGAGCTCCAGGCCGAAGACGAGGCCGCGGTGCGCGCGCACTGCGAGCAGTGCGCCGAGTGCCGCCGGGTCGTCGCCGTCATCGCGAGCTCCACCAGCGAGGCCCCCGGGCTCCCGCTCGTCGCGGGGAGGTATCGCGTCCTCCGGATCCTGGGCGAAGGAGGCATGGGCACCGTCTACGAGGCGCTCGACGAGCGCATCGGGCGCGTGGTCGCGGTGAAGTCCTTGCGCGCCGGCGACGACGGCGCACCGCCCTCGCCCGAGGACGTCGCACGCTTCCGGCGCGAGGTCTCGGTCCTCGGCGCCCTCCACAGCCCCCACGTCGTGCACATCCT
>JAEUKG010000992.1 GCA_016794325.1 Myxococcales bacterium
CGGCGACGCCGCCGGCCTCGGGCGCGCCCTCCGCCGCCGGCCCGAAGCCGCCGAAGCACACCAACTCGCCGCCCCAGAAGTGACCGCGTCCGCCCGGCAATCCAAGGCGGGATAGAGGTGCAGACGTACACGCTGCGTCGGCGGAGCGGCGAGGGCCTGGCCCTCACCCGCGAGCACGACGCCATCGCCCTGCCGCGCAAGGGGTCGATCGCGTGGGCCGCGTTCGACCGCGCCGCCTACGCCGAGGCCGACCTCGCGCGGGCGGCGGCGCTCTGGCTCACCCGGGCGAAGCAGGAGATGTTCTCGCTCGCCCTCTTCACCGAGCTCACGTCGCAGCTCCACCTCCTCGGCGCTCCGCTCGATTGGTCGGGCGCCTTCGCGCGGATGATCGCCGACGAGGTCCGCCACACCGATCTCTGCATGCGGATGTGCGAGGCCCTCGGGCGGCCGAGCGAGCCCACCATCGAGCCCGAGCACCTCCACCTCCTCCACCCCACCGCCCCTCGCGGGCACGTCCGGAGCACCGTCGTCGCCGCCTTCTGCATCGGCGAGACCGTCAGCGGCCGCATGTTCCGCCGGGCCCACCGCGCCGCCGACGTCCCCCTCGCGCGCGACGTCGTCGCGGCGATCCTCGCCGACGAGACCTTCCACGGCGAGCTCGGCTGGGAGCTCGGCGCGCTCCTCATGCGCGCCGACGGGGACGCCTTCGAGCGGGAGCGCGAGGCCCTCGCGGCCGAGCTCCCGAAGCTCTTCGCCCACTACGCCCACCTCTGCTGCGCCGCGGCCGGCCCGTCGTGGGCGCGCTCCGAGCCCGAGGTCGACCCCGGCCCCAACTTCGGCACCCTCTCCGACGCCGGCTACGCGCGCGCGTTCTTCGACGGCATGGAGGAGGACGTGGTCCCGGGCCTCGCGGCGATCGGCCTGCCCGAGGCCGAGGCAGCGTGGTCGGCGCTCGTCGACGACCTCGAGCGCCGGCCTCGCCCCCGGTAGCTCAGTAGCTGCGCCCGCGCCCCCGCGACGCCGAGCGGCGCGACTCGAGCTCGTCGGGCCCGCCACCGTCACCGTCGCCGAAGCCCATGTTGAGGATCGTGGTCCACGGCAACACGCCGTCCTCGGCGTGGTTCGCGAGGCCGATCTGCACCCCGCGCAGGTTCCGGGTGTGGTTGAAGACCCCGATCTGCACGCCGCGGACGTCCTTGGCGAAGTTCGCGAGGCCGATCTGCGCGCCCTCGATGCGCGTCGCGTAGTTGCCCGCCACGCCGAGCTGGAGGCCGTCGTGCTCGTCGAACGCCATCGCCACCGCGCCGATCTGCATCCCCACCGAGTGGTTCGACGCCGCGACGGTGCCGATCTGCGCGAGGCCCTTGAACTTCTCGGAGTACGCCGCCGCGCCGCCGATCTGCACGCCACCGACGAACTCGCCCCACGTGGCCGCCCCCGCGCCGACCTGCATCAAGCCGCGGAAGTTGCCGTGCGTCGCGGTGAGGAAGCCGACCTGGGCGACGCCCGCGAACCGGTGGTCGCCCTTGCTCCCCTCGCCGAAGAGATCCTCGCCGGTGAGGCTCACGACGCCGACCTGCGCCACGCCCGCGAAGCGCTTCTGCGCGTGATCGAAGCCGCCGACCTGCGCCAGGCCCACGAAGGACTCGTCGGCGCGGTTGTAGCCGCCGAGCTGCAGCGCTCCGTGGAAGACGCGCGCGCGGTTGTAGCCGCCGAGCTGGGTGAGCGCCGTGATCTCGCCGGCGCGGTTGTAGCCGAGGCTCACCTGCCCGAGGCCGACGTGCTCGCGCGCGCGGTTCTCGGCGGGGCTCAGCTGGAGCCCGCCGACGAAGTCGTCGGAGAGGTTGCGGCCGAGCGCGATCTGCGCGACGCCGACGTGGGTGCCGGCGTCGTTGCGGATCGCCGACAGCGAGAAGATCCCGTAGAAGCGCTCGGTTCGCGCGTGGGCGAGCGCGAACGTCGCGACGCCGCCGAACGTCCCGAGGTGCGGGCGCAGCCCCGCGTGCATCACCGCCCAGTCGCCGGGCGGGTCGCTCGCGATCGGCGCGTCCACCGCGCGCACCTGGGAGCGCTCCACGTCCCCCTCGACGCGGTCGTAGCCCGGCGGCGTCGCGTACCGCGAGTCCGCCGCCGGCGCGGGCGCCGCGGGCTCCGCCGCCTTCGGCTTCATCGCGGGGCGCGTGCCGAGGTCCTCGTCGCCCGCGTGGGCGGTCGCGGCCGAGAGCAGGAGGGCGGTCGATGCGGCGAAGGTCAAGAGAGCGCGGTGTCGCATGGCGTTCGAAACGGAGCCCCACCCCGCGCCTTACACCGCCGGCGCGTTTTGCCCACGCGGCCGCCCGACCTACACCCCACCACCCCCGAAAAGCCGTGTCCGTTCGGGCCCTTGCGCCCTCAGAGCCCGCGCGACCACTCCGGGCGCAGGTGGACCTGCCCCGCCAGCGCGGCGTCGATGACGGCCACGATGCGGCCGCGGTCGCGGGGCAACCGCCCCGCGAGCGGCAGGTAGTTCGACGCGTGGTTCGTGCGGAAGACGGCGTCGCGCGGGCTCGCGCCCTCCACCATCGTCCGCAGCTCGACGAGCAGGCGCCGCACGTCGGGGACGGCGAAGCGACCGCGACGCTCGAGGGTCGCGAGCGGCGTCCCGGGCACCACGGTGACGGTGAGCGCCGAGAAGAACTCGGGGTCCATCTTCGTCACGAGCTCCCCCGTCGCCTGCGCGTGCTCCGCGGATCGTTCGCCGGCGATGCCGAGGAGGGCGATGACGCTGAGCTTCATCCCCGCGGCGTGGGCGCGCTCGGCCGCGGCGACGTGGGTCTTCGCGTCGTCGCCCTTGGCGATGCGCCGCAACGTCACGTCGTCCCCCGACTCGGGGCCCACGTAGAGGAGGCCGAGCCCCGCCGCCGCGAGCTCGGCGAGCTCGGCGTCGGACTTCTCCATCACGTTGCGGGCCATCGCGTAGCACGACACCCGCTCGAGGTTCGGGAGCCGCGCGCGCGCGCGCTCGAGCACGCGAAGCAGGGTCGCGGTCGGCAGGACGAGCGCGTCGCCGTCGGCGAGGAACACCTTCGCGACGTCGGCGCCCGCGACTTCGCCCGCCTCGTCGATGTCGGCGAGCACCTCCTCG
>JAEUKG010001022.1 GCA_016794325.1 Myxococcales bacterium
CGGCGACGCCAGCGCCAAGAAGAAGTGAGGCTGGCGAGGCCCCTCGCCAGCGCGCTCGGCCTCCTCCTCCTCGCGGGGTGCGGGGACGGCTGCGTGTGTACCAACATCGCGAAATCAGTGACGAAAGAGCCGCCAGCGGACCAGGTGCAGGCCGAGATCGCGCGCCAGCTCGCGAACGACGGCGACGCCGCGACGCGGCTCTGCGGGGTGGAGGTGACCGGCCTCGCCGACGTCGTCGTCGAGATCGAGGAGGGGCGGATCGGCGCGCGCCACGCCAAGGTCCGCGGGCGCCCGGTCCTCTCCGACGGCGGTGGCGCTCCGACCGACGCGTCGGCTTCGACCGACGCCGGCGCGACGCACGCCGACGCGGCGGCGAAGCTCACCGAGGCGCACCGCGACGCGGGGGCGAGGCACGCCGCCGGATCGGACGGGGGCGCCGGATCGGACGGGGGCGCCGAGATCGTCGTCGCGCTGCGCGATCCGCGCGCCCTCGCGCTGTGCGCCGGCGTCGTGTCGATCCTCCCCATCGCCGTCTATGCCTCCGACGGCACGGTGAAGGAGTGGACGTTCAAGGAGATCGAGGTCGAGTCGGTGTCGACCCCCGGCGTGAAGTTCGACAAGGCCGGGACCTCCGGGGGCGGGCGCCGCCGCCACCACCACCATCACCATTGAGATAGCCGTGGCCCTAGAAAGACTCCAGAAAATCCTCGCTCAGGCCGGCGTCGCGTCGCGCCGCGCGGCCGAAGCCCTCATCAAGGACGGTCGCGTCCGCGTCAACGGGAAGGTGGTCGACGAGCTCGGCGCCAAGGCCGATCCTCGGTCGGATCGGGTCGAGGTCGACGGCAAGCGCCTCGTCGCCGAGAGCCGCGTCTATCTCGTCCTGCACAAGCCGCGCGGCGTCGTGACGACGATGAGCGATCCCGAGGGACGGCCGACGGTGCGGTCGCTGCTCGAGGCGGTCGGGGCGCGCGTCGTGCCGGTGGGGAGGCTCGACTTCGCGACGAGCGGCGCGCTCCTCGTGACGAACGACGGCGACTTCGCGGCCGCGCTCCTCCACCCGCGTGGCGGGGTACCGAAGGAGTACATCGTCAAGGTGCACGGGGTGATGGAGGAGCGCGACCTCGACCTGTGGCGCCGGGGCGTCGAGCTCGAGGACGGCAAGACGCTCCCCGCCCAGGCGAAGCTCGTTCGCCACGAGGGCGACAAGACGTGGTTCACCGTCACCCTCCGCGAGGGGCGAAACCAGCAGATTCGCCGGATGGGGGAGGCGACGGGCTTCCCGGTCATGCGGCTGTCGCGGCTCTCGTTCGCGGGCGTGACGACCGAGGGCCTCGCGCCGGGGCGCTACCGAGCGCTCACCCGCGACGAGCTCATGTCGATCCGCAAGTCGTTCGGCGTGCCGAAGAAGCTGCCGGCCCCGGTGGACGCCTCCGTGTCCCCGCGGCCCGCACGGCCGCAACCGGCGGCGCGCCCCGCGCCGCGGCGGGACGACCGCGGGCGCTCGGCCGGGACCTCGAAGCCCTCGCGCGCGGGCGGGCAGCGGCCCACCGAGGGCGCCCGTTACGGCGGCGGCGCGCCGGTCCGGCGGGGCGTGGAGGTCACCGAGGACTGGGGCGGGGGAGTGCAGCGCGGTCGATCGAGCGGCGCCGAGGCGCCGCCGCGGTCTTCGATCGGATCGGGTCGCGGCGGCAGGACGCGCACGACCGGGACCGGTGGAGGCATCGGCTCCCGTGAGGACGCGCCGCGCGTCCGAAGCCGGCGCGGGAGCTGACCCCGAGACGGCTCCTCAGCCGGGCAGGCCGCTGCGCCGCGAGATGGGCTGGATCGACGCCGGCCCCGACCGCGCCCCCTCGGGGAGGCTCGGCGGGCGCCAGAGGCGGTCGAGCGTCGTCCAGTCGAGCTCGGCGAGATCGAGCGAGACCTGCTCCTTCTGCGTCATCCGGAGCTGCACCCCGGTCGGCGGCTCGCCGAGCATCGACTCGTAGGCGGCGAACCACAGGCGCTCGTCGGCGAGCGAGTGCTTGCGCGCGGCGAGGTCGACGACGATGGGCAGCGGCGGGCCGCCGGTGAGCTTCACCCCGAAGACGACGAACGATCCGCGCGTCTCGAGGTGCTCGTGGACGGGCGCGTTCAGGAAGAAGACGTCGTCGAAGACGATGCCGCCCGGCTGCACCTTGCGCCAGGTGGTGCCCGCCGCCTCGTGGCCGGCGCCGGTGTGCTTCTGGACGACGTAGCGCGTCACCGCGAAGCAATCGAGCGCGCGCGTCGCGACGTCGCGGAGCGCGTCGAACGCGTCGCGCGCGATCTCGGCCCCGGGCGTCGCCTCGGCGCCGAGCGGAGGGTGGGCCCGGTACGAGCGGAAGATCCGCTCGCCGGGGTCGGTCGCCTCGAGGATGATCGAGAGCATCGCCACGATCGGCTCGATCTCCTCGGGCTCGTGCATCGCGAGCTCCTCGACGACGTCACGAACGCGCACGAGGGCGTCGTCGACCCGCTCGATGTTCGCTTTGCTGAGGGGATCCACCCACCTCGAGAGTAGTTCGCACCGGCGCCCGGGGTGAACGAAATAATGCTCACGGGAGGTAGGGGGTCGCCTCGTGCTCGGTGCGCGGCTTCGGGCTCGGCTTGCCGGCCTCGGGGTCGCGGGTCGCGTCGAGGTCGGCGGGCAGATCCCACGCCGGGCCGAAGAAACCCCCGGCCCGGACCGCGCCCGCGCCGATGAGCTGCTGGCCTCGCGACGGCGCGATCGCCTCGTCGTAGACGACGAAGTCGGGGAGGAGGTCGGGCAACGAAAGCGAGCGCAACGTCGCCCGCGCGCTCGCTCCCGCGACGACGACGACGTAGGCGGACGGCCCGCGCGCGTTCGCCGCTCCCGGTCGCGGGAACACGAAGGCGGCGCCCACGTCGCCGCCGTCGATGCGCCGCGCGCCGACGCGGACGCCCCGCTCGTCCACCGCGATGGGGAGCTCGGCCTGGATCGCGGCCAGGGCGCGGTTCGTGGAGGGGCGCCCCACCAAGAAGAGGCTCTTGCCGTCGAGGAAGCTCGGGCCCCGCGCCTCCGCCTCGAGGTCGGACACGACGGGGTAGGAGACGCTCACCCCGGCCCGGATCCGGGCCCAGGCGCGCGCGACCTCCTCGTTCACCCCGGCCTCGCGCGGATCGCTCGCGCCGTACACGAAGACGAGCGGTTCGTGGAACGCGTCTCGGAGGGGACCGGTGAGGGGGCCTCGCTTCACGAGCCCGCTCGCCGCCGGGGCCTCGACGCCGAACGCCCCCGCGCTCTTGCGCACCGTGGTCGGCCCCGCGCCGAGGTCGATCGCGCGGCCGTCGACGTTCACCCGCGCGCCGAGCGTTGCGGGGTCGAGCTCGATCTCGGCGACGTTTCGGGTCTTCACGTCCACGGAGTCGCGGGCGCGCACGATCTCGACCTCGGCCCACTGGTCGGGGCGCTCGTGGGCACCGATCGCGATCCCGAACGCCTTGCCGTACCGGGGTCGCGCCGACCGGAAGCGGACCGTCGGCGGCGGCTTGCCGCGTGCGTGCCCGAGGAGCCAGCGCGCGCCCTTCAGCCCCTCGTAGGTCCACTGCCACACGTTGTGCCCGAGGTCCGGGTGGTCGTGCTTGATCGAGAAGCCCAGCTTCTCGTAGCGGTCGATGAGGACCTTGCTGTTCTCCTCGGGGAGATCTCGGGTCCCGTGAACTATCCACATGGGTATAGTTCGCCCGTTGTCGGCCCACAGGGCGTTCGAGCGCTCCTCCATCAAGAACCGCTCCCAGGGGCGGATCGGGCGGTCCTTCACGTCGCGGCGCACGAAGTAGCTGTGGTACCCGCAGAGGGGGGCGGCGGCGGCGAACACGTCGGGGTGGTGGAGCGCGACCGCGGCCGCGCCGATGCCGCCCATCGAGGGGCCGGTCACCGTCACCCGCGCGGGATCGATCGGGTAGAGGCGCGTCACCTCCTCGATCACGCGCATCACGTCGTCTTCGCCGAGGTCGCGGTACATCGTGTTGCCGTGGCCCGAGGGGGCGACGACGAACGCGTCGAGCTCCGGCAGCCCCTGGAGGTGGCGCTCCTCCCACGGCTGCTCCTTGTTCGGCTCGTCTCCGCCGAAGAACCACCGGAGCATCGCCATCGGCCGGCCGTCGTAGCCGTGCAGCGCGACCACGAGGGGGTAGCGGCGCGGCTTGGCGGGCGAAAACGACCGCGGCACGTAGAGGCCGTATTCGGCGAGGCCGCCGTCGACGGGCGAGCGATAGGCGCGGCGGAGGAAGCCGGTGCGCGCGGCGAGGGGATCGCCTCCGGCGCGCGCCGCGGCCACGAGCTCCGAGAGCTCGCGGGCCTCGGCGAGCTGCGCGTCCTCGTCGGCGTCGCC
>JAEUKG010001140.1 GCA_016794325.1 Myxococcales bacterium
CGGCCAGCCGACGGTCGCCGAACTTCGCTCCCTCGAACTCCACACGAATGCTCTCTGCCATCGCGGCGCGCTTTGATCATGATCCCGTGCGATTTGCACCAGAATTGTGTGGGATCTTGAGGCACGGGCACGGGCACGGGCACGGGCACGGGCACGGGCACGGGCGCTACGCCCTGCAGAGCGCGCAACGCTTACCACTGGTAAGCTCGACTTACCGGTGGTAAGCAAAAGGAATGTTCCGCCGCTCCTTGGCCTCGTGGCTCGTGATCGCCGCTTGCGGCTGCGGCCACGCGGCGGCAGCGCGGGGAGGAGACGTCACCGACATGCCTGGCCCCGTCGATCAGACCCGCGACGCCGTCTCGCTCGATCCGTTCCGGGCGGTCGTCCGAGCGAAGGTCCTCCACAGCTTCGAGCGCCTGAGCGCCGGCGACCCCTCCGCCGCGCTCGCGCTGATGCGCGACGACGTCCAGTACACGTTCGAGGGGCAACACGCGCTCGGCGGCACGCGCGTCTCGCGCGCCGGGGTCGAGCGGTGGTTCGGCCGGTTGCTCCGGCTGTTGCCCGGCCGGTTCACCATCCGCAGCGTCGAGGTCGTCGGGTGGCCCTGGCGCTCGACCGTCTACACCGTGTTCGAGGACGAGGTGCGCCCGGCGGTGGGGGAGCCCTACCGCAACCGCGGCGTGCAGGTCGTCGACCTCGAGTGGACCCAGGCGGTGCGCGTCCACACCTACGTCGACACCGCCAAGGTGACGCGCGCCCTCGACGCCCTCGCCGAGGCGGGAGTCGGCGAGGCTCACGCGCCGCCGATCGAGGAGTGACGACGCCGGCGGGCCTCACGGATCGACGCGAGGCGCGGGAGGGTGAGCCCGCGTCTACTCGCTGCGATCGGTCGCGCGGCGGCCGCCCGACTTGCGGCGGCCCTCGGGGCGAGGGAAGAACCGGCGGTCGAGCGCCTCGCGGCGGTCCTCGCCGGTCCGACGCTCCGCGTCCGAGGTCGCGCCGGTCGCGCCGGTCGCGCCGGTCGCGCCGCGCTTCTTGGGGCTGGGCCTTCCGGTCGCCATGATCGAGAGGTATCGGAAGGGGGTGCGCGGCGGCAAGTTTGTCACCGAAAACTCGCGTTCTGCCCCGGATTGGCTCTACTTCCACTCGATGGCCTCCGCTCGCCTCGCCCCGCCCCGCTTCGCCGCCTTCGCGGCGTCCGTCGCGGTCGTGACGCTCGCCCTCTCCTCCGCGTGCTCGAACAAGGGCGGGGGCGGCGCCGACGCGCAGGTCGTCGCCATCACGACCAGCGCCACCGTGACCTCGGCGAGCGCGTCGTCGCCCGTCGCCGCCGCGCTGCCCACCAACGCCCCGCCGCCGGCTCCTCCCAAGCTCGGCGCCGCGCGCCGCGTCGACAAGGGGATCTGCGGCGCGCTCGGCCACGCGGCGGCGCGCCACCGCATCGCCGCCGTCGACCTGAAGAGCTCCTTCGTCGACGGCGACGACGACCTCGCGCTCGTGAACCGCTCGCCGACCGGCGCGCTCTCGCCCGATTTCGTCCCCAAGGACCTCGTCGACATCCGCACCCTCGCGCCGCCCACGAACGCGAAGGGCTGCGAGGCGGTGCAGTGCCTGCGCAAGGAGGCGGCGACCGCCCTGCGCGCGATGATGGACGAGATGGCGAAGCAGGGGTTCCCCGGCAAGGTCGAGTCGGCGTACCGCTCGTACGCGAACCAGTGCGGCACGTTCCAGAGCTGGGTGCGCAAGGGGGACTTCTGCGGCGCGACCGAGCAGAGCGCGCTCCCCGGCCACAGCCAGCACCAGCTCGGCACCACCGTCGACCTCTTCACCGAGGAGTGGGCCAAAGATCCGCGCGGCGTGTTCCGCGAGAACTTCGGCTGCACCCCCGCCGGCAAGTGGCTCCAGACCCGCTCGTGGGAGTACGGCTTCGTGATGCCGTACCCCATCCACCCCGACGACGAGCACCCGAAGCAGAAGTGCGTCACCCGGTGGGACATCCCGATCGGCATCAACCCCCGCACCGGCTACCGCTACGAGCACTGGCACTACCGCTACGTCGGCAAGGAGCTCGCGGCCGAGTTCTATGCAGACTACAAGAAGAGCGACCCCGCGCTGCCGACGGCGCTCACGTTCGAGCAGTGGCTGCGCAAGCGCCAGGGCTACGCGCTCGGCGACGCCGAGCTGCCGGTGTGCGACGGGTGCAACTGCGGCGCGTGCGCGACCCTCGGCGACGACGAAGGGCCGTGCAAGGACCAGGCGCTCCGCCTCCAGGAGAACGGCCTGCCCGTGCCGCCGCCCGAGGGCGCCAAGGCGGTCCTCGTCGACGCGAAGATCCACGGCCGCAGCAAGGCGGGCTGGCCCATCGTGCGCGTGAAGGTGCGCGTGCCGGAGGGGATGCACACCCAGACGCCGATCACCGGGCGGCTCGGCGCCCTCTACGGCGACGGCGGCACCTTCACCTCGGTGTCGCCGTACCCGGCGACGCTCGCCCGCGGCTACCCCACCATCGGCGCCGCCCTCCGCATCGGCGTCGAGGCCAAAGACGGCAAGGACAAGGTGCGCTTCCCCTGGCGGGTCGCGCTGAGCGATCCCGAGCTCGCGGCGGTCCACAACCGCGCGAACCTCCTCTTGCCCGCGCGCCCCGGGGAGAAGACCTACGACGTCGAGGTCCCCACCAAGGGCGCGCTGCGCGTCACCGTCCTGACCGGCGAGATCTGGGGCGACGTCAAGGACGTCGACCGCTGACGCCGCCCCACCTCCGACTCGGAGGGCCGCGTCAGGCGCGGTGCTCGATCTCCGGCGGGACCTTGAAGAAGTCGTTGCGCGCCGGGTCGTTGTACGACGCGTACTCCGGCGCCCACGGCGTCACCTCGGTCTCGCCGTCCTTCCAGGTGATCGAGAGCGCCATCGGCGTCACCTCGCGGTAGGTGCTCGTCGACGGCAGGTCGGCGTTGTCCTTGCCGCCCGACGAGAAGAGCGTCATCAGCTTCGCGTTCTCCTCGTCGTACGTCTTGGCGAAGCCGGACACGACCTTCTCGTGGCCGCGGATCATCGTCGTCGCGCCGATGCGCTGGAGGAAAGCCTTGAACTGCATGCGACCGAAGGCGAAGCGCGCCGACTTGTCCTGCAGATCGGCGGGGATCACGTCGGCGGTGCTCGGATCGCTCCACATCATCTGGAAGCGGATGTCGGGATCGTTGAGGCTCGACAGGTCCTTGAAGCGCTCCTTGAGCAGCCGGTCCTTGGCGATGCCACCGTGGACGAAGAAGAGCGTGTCGAACAGCCCGACGTTCGGCAGCGCCTCGAAGAGGTCGCGGTAGCGGCGGAGCACGTCGATCGACACGTGGGGCTTCAGCGAGTTGATCGACTCGGCCGGCTTCACGCCGCCGTACATGTTGCCCTGGTGCTCGATGTAGTACTCGTGGTTGCCGCGCAGCGGCCACACGTGGTCGGGGGCGGTCACGTAGAGCGAGAGCACGGTGCGCAGCACGCCGTTCAGGCTGAAGAGGCCGCGGTCGACGTAGTCGCCGAGGAGCACGAGGAGAGGGAAGGGGTGGCTCTTCGGATCGTTGCGCCACGAGTCGACCTTGGCGAAGAAGCGGCTCTGCATGAGCGTCGCCTTGAGGACGCTGTAGCAGCCGTGCAGATCGCCGAGCACGGTGATGTCGTAGCTCTCGCCGGGGGCCGGCATGCGCGCGAACACGTGGCCGTCGAGGAACGGCCCTGCGCCCGCGAGCTCGGCGAGGGTCTTCTTCCCCGTGAGCTTGCCCTCGCCGGCCTTGCGCTGGGCCTCGAGGGTGCGCATCGCGCGGTCGACGAGGTCGAGGTCGGCGTCGAGCTGGGTGCGGATGCGGCCCGGGTCCTTGGCGTAGTGCTGCTCGTACGGCTTGAAGAACGGGTGATCCGAATACGAAACCTGCCGGCGCATCGGATCGGCCACCTTCACCCGCGACTGCGAGCTGTCATCATCAAGCAGCTCGACCCCGAAGTCCTCCTCCAGCAGCGCCGCGAGCTCGGCGCGGAACTGCACCTCGGCGGGGTGGGCGACGCCGTCGGCCATGAGCAGCTCGTCGATGGTCGCCATGAGCTGCTCTTGGGTCGCGCGGTCGAACTGCTGGAAGATCTCGAAGCAGCGCACCTTGAGCCGCGAGTGCACGAACTGGGTCGGGTCCTCGTTCGCGGTGACCGACTCGGTGAAGAGGTCCTTCACGTTCTGGTCGATCCCCTCGAACACCTCGTGGAAGTGCCTCGTGTACTTGTCGGCGACCTCGCGGCGGACCGACTCTTCGGCGCCCGGCATCGCGTGCCGCGCGCGCTGGTCGATGAGCTTGGCGATGTAGTCGCGGACGAAGCTCTTCTCTTGGGCGTCGAAGTCGCCGTCGATGTATCCGAAGGTGGTCAGGTAGAAGATGACCGCGTGCATCTCCTGCTCGGCGCGGTTCGGGTCGTCGCTGAAGCGGATCATGGCCAGAGACGATACACCCGCTCCGGTCAGGCCGGGAGACGCAGCGAAAACCGGGCGCCTTCGCCCACTTGCGTCTCGACGGTCGCCTCGCCCCCGTGGGCCACGGCGACCCGCCGCACGAACGCGAGGCCGAACCCGCCGCCCGTCTTCTTGGTCGTGAAGAAGTCCTCGAACACCTGGCCCGCGGTCGCGTCGTCCATCCCCGGACCGGTGTCGGCGACGGTGACCACGAGGTGGCCCCCCTCGCGATCGGTCCGCAGGGTCACCGTGCCCCCCGACGTCATCGCGTCGAACGCGTTCTTCACCAGGTTCTCGAGCGCGCTCGCCACGAGATCGCGGTCGGCGTCGACGAGCCCGGCGTTGGGGTCGAGGTCGAGCGCGATCTCGACGCCGGCGGGCCGCGCCAGGGCCTGGGCGCGCGCGACCGACTGGGCGATCTCGTTGATGCGCACCGGCATCTTCACCGGCTCGACGCGCCCGATGCGGTCGTAGCGCTCCACGATCACGCGCACGCGCTCGGCCTGCTCGCGCGCGAGGGTGACGAACTCGGCGGCCTCGCCGAGCTCCATCCCCTCGAGGACCTGCACCGCGCCCGCGAGCGCGGCCAGCGGGTTCTTGAGGTCGTGGGCCATCTGCGCCGAGAACCGCCCGAGGACGGCGAGCCGCTCGAGGCGCTCGCGGCGCTCGGTGACCGCGACCGACAGCTCGCGCGTCGCGAGGGCGACGACGAGGGTGACGAAGAGCGCCCCGAACGCGAGGAGCGCGAAGCTCCCGCGCAGGAGCACGAAGACGCCGAGGTAGGCGGCGAGGGCTGCGACCGCGCCCGCGACGGCGTAGACCACCGACGCCGCGGCGACGCCGCGCTCGCCGCGCGGGCCGCGGAGGAGCGCGTACGCACCCACCGCCGCCCCCGCGACCATCCCGACCGGGCTCAGGTAGGGCACGGGCACGCCGACGTCGCGCCACAGGTCCATCATCGCCAACGTGCCGCCGAGCGCCAGCCCGCCGAGCAGGAGGCGCGCGCGCATCGCGTCGTCGGCGCTCGCGGGGCGCCGGAGGCGCGCGACGAGGAGGACGACGCCGTAGCCGAGGGTGGGGAGCCAGAGCGCGAGGAAGAAGAGCGGCCACCGCGTCTCGACCCAGGTCGCGGCCTCGCGGCTCGCGACCGAGGCCGGGCCCGGCAGCGCGAGGAGCGCGAACGCGGCGTAGAGCGCGACGAGGAGCCCGCGGCGCCTGCGCGCGAGGCCGAGCGCGGCGAGCACCACGTGCAGGGTGAGCGGCCCCGCCGCCGCCGTGAGCGCGACCTCGAGCGCGGCCCAACCGGGGCTCTCGAACAGCCGCTTCGCGAGCACCGCGAAGTTGATCCCGAAGAGGTCGGCGAAGAGGAGCGAGAGCGGGAGCCGAGCCGGGTTGCGCGACGGCGAGCGGAGCCCCACCAGAGCGAGGGCGAGGAGCGCGATGGCGCACACACCGAGGAGAACCGAGCGACCGTCCATGGCGCGTCCGGATGCAACGGTCGTGCGCGGCGCCCTCGCCGGATTCTCGGGTGATTTCGTGACCCTCCCGGTGTGGTCCCGGCGGGCCACTGTGCAGAGGCTTGCACAGGTGTGCGCGCCGGCATTGAACGCGGCGCCGTTCCAAAGGACACTCCACCTCGTGAGCCAAGCCAAAGAGCGCGTGCTCGTGGTCGACGACGACGTAGCGGTGGGGAAGGTGCTCGCCGCGCTCCTCGGGCAGGCGGGCTTCGAGGCGCGGGCCACGTCGTCGGCGCGCGAGGCGGTGGAGCTCCTCCGCGGCGCCGACTTCGCGGCGGTGCTCACCGACGTGCGGATGCCGGAGATGGACGGCCTCGAGCTCCTGAGCCACGTGCGCGAGGCCTACCCCGGGATGCCGGTGGTGCTCGTCTCCGCGCACGGCACCGTGCCGATGGCGGTGGAGGCGATGCGGCGCGGCGCGGCGAGCTTCCTCATGAAGCCCTTCGACAAAGCGGAGATCGTGCACGTGTTGAAGACGGCGATCCTCGCCGCCTCGGCGGAGCCGGCGCGCGAGGTCGGGCCGGTGTCGGGCATGGTCGGCGACGCGCCCGCGTTCCGCGACGTCCTCGCGCTGGTGAAGAAGGCGGCGCAGGGGTCGGCGACGGTGCTCGTCCGCGGCGAGACCGGCACCGGCAAGGAGCTCGTCGCGCGGGCGCTCCACGAGTCGGGTCCGCGCCGCGACAAGCCGTTCGTGCGGGTGCACTGCGCGGCGCTGCCGGCGAACCTCCTCGAGAGCGAGCTCTTCGGGCACGAGAAGGGCGCGTTCACCGGCGCGATCGCGAGGAAGCCCGGGCGCTTCGAGCTCGCGCACACGGGCACGCTCTTCCTCGACGAGATCGGCGACATCACGCCCGAGACGCAGGTGAAGCTCCTGCGCGTGCTCCAGGAGCGCGAGCTCGAGCGCGTGGGCGGCACCGAGACCATCCGCGTCGACGTGCGCTTCGTCGCCGCGACCCACCGCGATCTCGAGGCGATGGTGCGGGCGGGCCAGTTCCGCGAGGATCTCTTCTACCGGCTCTCGGTCGTGCCGATCGTCGTGCCTCCGCTGCGCGAGCGCGCCGGCGACGTCGTCCGGCTCGCGCAGCATTTCGTCCGCGTCTTCGGCGAGCGCCACGGGCGGCCGGGGGCGAAGCTGACGCAGGGCGCGCTCGAGCGGCTCACCCACGAGGCGTGGCCCGGCAACGTGCGCCAGCTCGAGAACTTCGTCGAGCGGCTCGTGGTGCTCGCCGACCAAGACGACCTCGACGAGGCCGCGGTCGGCGCCGAGCTCCGCCGCGCGACCGCGCCGGGGATCACGTCGACGAGCGCCGCGCCGCCGCCGCCGGGCGACGGCGCGAGCCTCGAGGCGTCGCGGCAGGTCGCCGAGCGCGAGGCGCTCGTCCACGCCCTCGAGCGCGCGAAGGGCAACCGCACCCTCGCCGCGCGCCTCCTCAACGTGAGCCGGCGCACGCTCTACAACAAGATGGCCGAGCTCGGCGTCGGGTGAGCGCCCACGTCGGTCGGCCGCAGACGCGGATTTGGCGCGGAGGTCCGGGCGGCCCCGCTGGTCCCGGCCCGAGTGCGCGGCGCGGTGCTATCAGTTAGACTAACCAGAAGACCTCCCGTGCGGACCGCAAAAGGGCATCGGCCAGATAGTTCGAATTCACCTATGATCGACACCACTGCACGTCCTGTCCGGGCGTATCTCGACACGTGCATCGCGAGTGGCATCGTCAAGAACGACCTTGGCCAGGAAGAACTAACGGCTCTGTCCCGCATTCTTCAAGCGAGAGACGCCGGTCAGGTTGAACTCGCCACCTCTGAGGTCATGCGCGAGGAACTCAACAGAATCCCGCCCCAGCACCGAGAACTGCACCTCAATGTATATCGTGCGCTTCTCAACGTACCCGCCCTTCCGAACCAAGTCCCGACCAGTCGGCTGCTCCCGAGCCCCCTGATTTCCTCGGGTTTGAGTGAGGACCCCCTGTACTCGAGCCTGCGTGAGCTACTTCCAGACAGGGAGGACGCTGACCATGTATGGCAGGCATCGCAAAACGAGATCCCTTACTTTATTACTGTCGACCAGAGGACCCTCCTCAAGCACAAGAGCGAGGTAGAGAGAGTCCACAACATTCGCCTCCTTCGACCCTCTGTATTTGTGACGGAACTACTTGGTGAAGGCGGTGAAGACTCCAACACCAGCACCGAACCCAAACCGTGAAGTTGGGGGCGACGCTGGCGACGCTCTCGTGAGTTCGTGATACGCAGCGCGGGGGTGACGAGGTCGTCTTCTTCCGCACTTTCGGGCGGATGCCTCCGCGCTCCGTCGCTATTGTCGTTGGTTGGCGAGCCCGGCTCGTGGGGAGGGATGATGCGACGCGATCGATTCCAGGTCTGCCTGCTGCTCGCCGCGCTCGTCGTGTCGGGCGTCGGTGTGGTGACGGCGTGCGGGAGCGACGATCCTGCGCCTCCGGCGGTAGGAGAGGACGCTGGGCCGCGCACCGACGCGCGCCCGCCGGCGCTCGATGCGGACGCTGCCGACGCCTCTGAGCCTGCGGACACGGAGCCCGACGCCGCACCGCCACCCGAGACGTGCAGCTCCGACGGCTTCTGCTGGATGAACCCCCTGCCGACCGGCAACGCGATGCATGCGGTGTGGCGCGGGCCGGGCGGCGAGGTTTGGACCGTCGGCGAAGCGGGGACCGCGGTGCGTTGGTCGAAGGGCTCTCCCACCGTGACTCCGACCGGGACCCAGAAGGCCCTTCGGGGCGTCTGGGGGGCCACGTCCAGCGACGTGTGGGCGGTTGGCGACGACGGCGTCACCGCCCACTTCGACGGCGCGAAGTGGACGGTGAGCTCGCTGGGCAGCTCCACGCTGAACGCCGTGCGCGGCGTCGCGAGCACGGACGTCTGGGCCGTCGGCGACGGCGGAGCCGCGTACCACTTCGACGGCGCGTCGTGGGTGCAGGTCACGGAGGTGCCCTCGGGCTCGTACCGCGCCGTTCATCCGTTCCCGGGCGGAGACGTCCTCGTCGGCGGGACCAGCGGAGGCTTCGACGGCCTCCTCGCCTGGAGGAAGGCGGGCACCTGGTCGTCGAGCTCCCCCACCGGCGGGACTTCAGTCATCCGCTCGATTTGGGCGGTGGACGCGAACAAGGTCTGGCTCACCGACGGCGCGCTCTGGTCTTGGGATGGCCTGACGTGGCGCAAGGAGCCCGTCGGGACGGCCACGAGCGTCTACGGAACGAGTGCCGACGACGTCTGGATCACGACGAACATCAACGAAGTGCAGCGTTGGAACGGTTCGGTGTGGTCGAAGCTGACGGCGAGCCCGGGCTCCTACAAGGCCATCGCGGTGGCTGGGCCGAAGGAGGTCTGGCTCGCGGGTGAGATGCCCGGCGTCGTTGGTTGGGACGGCGTCGGGTGGCGTCGGCTCGGCGCAGGCGACGTGGACCGCACCGCCTACCTGTCGGTCTTTCCGCGTTCGGCGACCAACGTGTGGTTGGGGGGAGGGGGGCCTGCCCGACGTTGGGACGGTTCGAGCTTTGTCCAGCGGCCGCTCCCTTACGGTAATTCGGATCAGGTCTGGTCGAGCGGTTCGAACGTGTGGGTGTCGGGCAACGGAGGGACCGTGTTCCTCGACGTCGCCGGGACATGGAAGGACCTCGACTGTCCGATCTCCTCGGGGGTGAACGTCCTCTTCGGATCGGGGCCGAACGATCTGTGGGCCATCTCGTACTCCAGCCTCGCTCGCTGGAATGGCACCGGCTGGAGCCCCGTCCTTCGCACGACCGACTCGATCCTCGGCGCATGGGCTGCGTCGCCGACCGACATGTGGCTCGCCGCTGGGGACCTCCTGCGCTTCGACGGCGCCACCATCACCTCGAGCCTCTCTGCGCCACGCGAGGGGTTTGCAGCCGTGTGGGGCGCTGCGGCCGACGACGTTTGGGCGGTCGGCGACGGAGTGATTCGGCGCTGGCGTGGGTCGAGCTGGAGCGATCCAGTCGCGGGCATCCCCAAGGTCGGGCTCAACGCGGTCTGGGGCCGGTCCGCGTCCGACGTGTGGGCCGTGGGCGACCGCGGGACCGTCCTCCACTTCGACGGCACCTCCTGGAGCGTGAAGGACAGCGGAACGACGCGCGCCCTGACCGCGGTACGCGGGCTCCCGGGCGGAGAGATCTGGGTCGTTGGGGACTACCGCGCCGTCCTGCGGAAGCGGTGACGCCCGAGCCCGCGGGCCTGGGCGGGAGACGGCGCGCCGCGGCCTAGGTCACTTCTTCGCGAACTTGAGCCCGTCGCAGCTCGTGAGCGCGCCCTTGGCGCGCTTGATGGTGGCCTTGGAGCACGTGGGGACGTTGGCCTCCTCGTTGCCGCACGCGGAGCCGGAGTTGCCGTTGCCGCAGTAGCAGCTCGTGCCGTCGTTGGCCGCGCAGCACCACTCGTATTTCGGCCCGCTGCACGCCCCGTCGGTGCCCTCGGAGTCGGGATCGCAGACGCAGCCGCGGTAGCCGGAGCCGGTGATCTTGCACTCGGGGACGAAGCGGTTGCAGGAGCACGAGCTCGTGGTGCCGTCGACCTTGGTGTCGACGTAACACGTGAGCGCGAAGCCGGCCTTGGCCTCGGTGCACTGCGCGACCTTGGTGTAGTCGGCCGCCGAGAACTCGCCGTCCTTGTTCTGCGCGTAGCACTCGCAGGCTTTCCCGCTCTTGGCGAGGTAACACGACGGCGCGACCTCCCCGCCGGCCGCGCCCGCGTCGGACCCGGCGTCGCTGACGATGTTGCAACCCACGAGCGCCAGCGCGCCCACGACCACCACCCAGCCCTCACCCCAGCGCATGCCCCTGGCGTATCACGCGAGGCCGCCGCCGCGGAAGGGTCAGCTGCCCTTCGCCGCGACGTGGCTCATCGCGTGCTCGGCCATCGCGGTGATGGTGAGGCTCGGGTTCACGCCGAGGTTGGCGGGGATGATCGAGCCGTCGATCACGTACATGTCGTCGTAGCCGAAGACGCGCGCGCGCGCGTCGACCACGCCGTCCTCGGGCGCCTCGCCGATGGGGCAGCCGCCGAGGATGTGCGCGGTGGACGCCTTGTTGCCGAGCACCTCGATGAGGCCGCTCTGGGGGATGCCGTCCATCTTCTCGGCCATGCGCCGCGCCACCTGGTTCGCGACCGGGATGTACACCGGGGCGGGCTCGCCGGCGCCGGGCGCGCTGTCGAGCTTCTTCGAGAACGGCCAGTACCAGGGCCGCCGGAGCTCGTAGCGCAGGTGGTTGTCGACCGGCTGCATCACGAGGAGGATCGCGGTGCGGCGCGCCCACCCGAACGGGATGGTCGAGCGGAGGAAGCGCAGCGGGTGGCGGAGCACGTTGCCCAGCCAGCGGAGCCAGCGGGGGAGCCCGGGGCCGTCGTCGGTGAGCACGGTGGTGAGGAGCGACATCGAGTCCGAGCCGTTCGGGTAGCGCACGACCTCCACGTGGGTCTTCTCGTCCACGAACGCGCCGCTCGTGATGGCGATGCCCTTCGAGTAGTCGACGTCGTCGCGGCGCGACCGCACCGCGAGCAGGGCCTCGCTGTTCGTGCGCACGTAGGTGCCGAGCGCCGCCGAGAGCTTCGGCAGCGATCCGCGCTCCTTGCAGCGCATGAGCAGGTCCACCGTGCCGTAGGAGCCGGCCGAGAAGACGACCCCCTTGGCGCGGACGACGCGCCGCGGGTGGGTGAGCCCGGTCGATCGCTCGACCTCGAGCTCGTAGCCCCCGCCCTCGAGCGGTCGGACGTCGACGACGCGCGACTCGGCCTCGACGACGGCCCCCTTCTTCTCTGCAAGATACAGGTAGTTGCGATCGAGGGTGTTCTTGGCGCCGACGCGGCACCCGACCATGCACCCGCCGCAGAGGGTGCAGCCGGTGCGCTCGGGCCCCTCGCCGTCGAAGAAGGGATCCGGCGCCGTCTCCCCCGGCTCGCCGAAATACACGCCGACGGTGTGCTTGTGGAACGTGTCGCCGCGGCCCATCTCGCCGGCGACGTCGCGGAGCAGGCGGTCGGTCTCGACCAGCACCGGGCTCTCGACGGCGCCGAGCATCTTCTTCGCGGTGGCGTAGTGGGGGGCGAGCGCGACCTTCCAGTCGAAGCCGACCCAGCGCGCGTCGGCGAACGCCTCGTCCGGCGGCACCAAGAGCGTGTTGGCGTACACCAGGCTGCCGCCGCCGACCCCCGCCCCGTGGAGGAAGAAGGCGTCGCGCACCATCGTCATCTGCAGGATGCCGTAGAGGCCGAGCGACGGCTTCCAGAAGTACTTGGGCAGGTTCCACGTCGTCTCGGGGAAGTCGGCGGCGCTCCACCGCTTGCCCATCTCGAGGACGAGGACCGAATATCCCTTCTCGGACAGTCGGAGCGCCGACACGCTGCCGCCGAAGCCCGAGCCCACGATGACGAAGTCGTAGTCGGGCTCACCCATCGCCGGGGGAAGCTAGCACGCGGTCGGGCGTTTTCTCACTCGAGGCCGTGGGGCGACGTGCGGATCTCCAGCAGAGCTTCCTGGTTGGCGAGGCCGGGGCTCCCGATGTCCTTGGGGAAGCGCACGCGGAGCGCGGGGACGCCGCTCGCGGAGACGGCGGCGTCGGCGCGGGTGAGGCCGTCGAGCACGAGCTGCGAGCCGTCCACCCGCCACGTGCCGGCGACGAGCACCTCGCGCACCGGGGCGAGGGTGAGGGCGTCCTTCTTCTCGAGCTCGACGTAGCGCAGCGTGTAGCGGCCGTCCTTCTGCATGAAGAGGTCGGCGCGGAAGGCGTCGTCGGAGGCGAGCTTGCCGTGGGTGATCGTCGTGGGATAGCGGTGCTCGAGCGAGCCCTCGCGCTTGTAGACGAACTGGCCGAAGAACGCGTCGGGGCTCGCCTCGCCTGGCTGGACGAAGCTCGTCCCATCTTGCGAGTCGTCGACCTTGCCGCCGCAAGCCATCGCGAGAAGGCCGAGGAGCACGCCCAGGGTCGCCATCCGGTGCATCATGGGACCCTGCAGGAGCACATGTCGTACCTTTGTCTACGACGGTCTCGAATGCAGCAAATTCAAATGGTTACGAAGCCATCGCGCGAGGCGGGTCGCCCTCGGATGATGGAGGCTTGATCCATCGGTCACCCGAGCGACCAGCCGGCAGCGCTCAGTCCCAGCCGACGCGCGCCTCGTAGAACCACGCCTCGGCGGCGACCTTGAGCCCGTCGAGGCCGAGACCGAACGTGGCTGTCGGCTGGTTCCAGCCGAAGAGCACCTGCGGCGCGGTCTTGTGCTCCTCCCCGTCGACCGAGAGAACGACGGCGCCCGGCGTGCTGTTGGAGAAGGTCGTCTCGAGGACGATCCTCTGCCACTTCTTCTGCGGAGGCGTCTTGGTCGTCCACTGCGCTTCCTTGATGACGCCGAGGTTCGCCGCGCGGCCAGTCAAGAGCCAGTCGCCGCCTGCCACGTTCTTCGGGTAGAGCTCGACCCACATGCCCATGGAGCTGTCCCGCTCGAAGCGTGAGAGCGTGAGAGACGGGAAGCGTCCCGCGGGAGGGTCGGGGACGTCGACGTAGACGAAGAAGCACTGTCGGAGCTTCTGCGGGGCTCCGACCGAATAGCTGCGCTGGATGCGCGCTCCAGACAGGCTCGTCTCGAGCGTCTTGGCGTGCAAGCAGGTGCCGGGGACGCCGCCGGGGCACGGCTGGAAATCGACGGTGTCCCCGGCGGACACGACGGCTGACCAGTCCGTCGGCATCCCGCTCGCGAAAGACACCACGTCCTTGTTCGGGAACGCGGAGAGGTCGCACGAGGGCACGCGCTCGGTTCCGCCCTCGCCCGAGTCGGTCGCGCCGCCGGAGCCGTCGCGCGGGCCTGCGTCGTCCAGCGCGCCCGAGTCTGGACGGGTGAAGCCGGCGTCGCTCGCCGGCGTGAGGGGCGGCGGGCGCTCCTCGCCCGCAGAGCCGCACCCGACCACGACCCCGACGACGAGGGCCCCGACCGCCACCACCCGATGATTCAGGACAAGACGATGCACGTTCCCCTCCTCGCCAGCCGTCAAAGCCACGAGACCACCGCGCCAGTCGACGGGTCAAGCACGGCGAAGCGACTCCCGCGGTTGCCGCGCGCGGGGGCGCACGTCACCCAGAGGCGCCCGCGCGCCGCCGAGACCGACTCGGGGTGGAAGAGCCCGTCGCGACCGATCTCCGGTCGCGTCAGGTCCTTCACGCTCCACGCGCGGGCGCAGGTGGTCGCGTCGTAGGCGACGAGCTCGCCGCTGTTCCGGAGGATGGCGAAGACGCGCCCACCCGCGAGATCCCAGCTCGCCAGGCCTCGGCCCTCACCGTCGACGAGGGCGCGCCCGGTCTCGCGGCCGCTCGCGTCCTTGCACACGAAGGTGCCCTCGCGCGTGCCGCGGGCCTTCACGACCAGCGTGACCTTGTGACGGCCGCTCGCGAGCGTGGTCTCCTCGCCCTCGGTGCAGGTGGCCTCCGCTCGGGCGCACGGGGGAGGGGCGGGGGTCTTGGGCACGGGCTGGCCCGCGAGCGCGCGGGTGTTGGCGTCGATCGTGATCGACGCGCCGTCGATCGCGCGCACCGTGACCCTCGCGCCAGCGATGTCGTAGCCTTCGACCTTGTCCGAGAGCGAGAAGCGCCCCGCGACCGCGCCGCTCTTCGGGTCGACGAGCATCACGCTGCGCTTGTCGTTGTATCCGTCGACGATCACGAGCTTCCCGACCGCCGCGTAGCGCCCGCCGGCGTCGCGGCTGACGACGCGTCGGGCGAAGGTCTTGCCGTCCACGACGACGAGCTGCTCGGGGAAGGGCTTGCCGATGACCTCGGGGGCGCCGTCCCCGTCGAGGTCGGCGAGGACGAAGCCATACATCGCGCCGAGCGAAGGCGGGTCCTGGTCGACCTTCGAGCAACCCGCGGCCGCCACGAGCGAAACGAGCCCCAACGCGGTCCTTCGCAGCACCTGCGTTGGACGGGCGACCCCGCGGCCCATTCGGAGCCGTAGCCAATCGACACACCCGCGCGGGGCCGCAGCCTCTTGCCCCAAACCTCTGCCCCCAAACCTCTAGCCCCAAAACCTCTAGGGCGTGTCCCTGAACGGGTTCGGTCTTCCCGGGCCCGTGCCCGTGCCCGTGCCCGTGCCCGATCGGGTCCGAACGGAAGTTGCTGTGGTCACTGCACGAGCTTTCCATCGGGTCGGGGGCGTGCTCCATCGGTTGCATGGTTCGCCGACCGCTTCGCGATGAGCAGGGGTCGAGAATCGAGGGCGTGGTGCTCTCGCAGCGACGCAGCGGGCGACGCGGTCGCGCACCCTGTTGCTTCCCTCGGGCACGGGCACGGGCACGGGCACGGGCACGGGCGAGAGGAGAGCCGGCGTTTAGGGACACGCCCTACTCCTCGAACATCTCCTTCTCGATGAGCCCCGGCGAGATCGTCCCGTGGGAGAGCACCTCGCCGTGGAACTTCTTCAGGCTGAAGCTCGCGCCGTCGCGCGCCTTCACCCGATCGCGGAGCTTGAAGATCATCTCGCGGCCGGTGAGGTACGCGAGCGGCTGGGTCGCGTTCAGCGTGTAGCGCTTGACCTCGCTCTCGGCGAGCGGCCGCTCGAGGTGCACCTGGTCGGTGAGGATCTTCACCGCCTCGTCGAACGTCATCCCCTTGGTGTGGAGGCCGACGTCGATGACGACGCGCGCCGCGCGCACGAGCGTCCACTCGAGCTGGAGCATGCGCTCCTCCGGCGTGTAGTAGCCGAGCTCCGCCATCAGCTCCTCGGAGTACAGCGCCCAGCCCTCGGAGAAGATCGCGGCGTCGGTGACCTTGCGCGCCGTCGACGGGTGGAGCCGCGCGAACGAGAGCTGAAGGTGATGACCGGGATAGGCCTCGTGGACCGAGGTGTCGACGATGTCGCCGTGGTCGTTCTCCCGCAGCATCGCCTCCTGCTTGGCCTTGGGCAGGCTCTTGTCGACGGGGGTGACGAAGAAGAAGCCCTTCGTGACCTTGTCGAACGGCGGCGGCTGGTCGTAGGCCGCGGTCACGGTGCTCCGCTGGAACACCGGGGTCTCGATGATCGACAGGTCGTCCCCCGGCGGGAACGGGACGACGTCCTTGTCGACGAGGAAGCGCTTCGCGCGCTCGACCTCGCGCTGGTAGGCGGGGATGAGCCCCTCGGCGGTGGGGTGGTTCCCCTTGAGCTTGGCGAGCACCTCGGGGAAGCCCTTGGCCTTGGGGTCGATCTTCTTGGCGAGGGCGTCCATCTCGCCGCGCGTCTTGTCGAAGACCCGCTGGCCGATGGCCCGCACGCCGTCGGCGTCCTCGGCGAGGAAGTAGTCCTCGTGGAGCAGGAAGTCGAAGAGCTCGCGCCCGGCCGCGAACTCGCCGTTCGAGCGGGGCATCACCACCCGCTCGAGGAACTGCTTGTATTTTGCATACGCATCGACGGCGGCGGCGAGCGCCTTGTCGACGCGCGCCTTGTCCCCCGGCAGGGCCTTGTGGAGGAACGCGCGCTGCTCCTCGAAGAACGCCTTGGCCGAGCCCGCCTGCTCCACCCCCACCTGCGTCCACACCTTGGGCGGGCTCTTCAGGTTCTGCTTGGCGTGCTCGAGCATCGCCGGGATCTTCTCGACCCGCGCGAGGATGTTCTTGGCGCGCTCGTCCGCGGGCGCGTAGTCGCGCGCCGTCATGAGGAAGATCGCGTTCATCGGGCTCGCGTAGAGGTCGGGCCGGCGCTCGAGGTGGCGCTCGGCGCGCTTGCGCCGCACGTCCACCCGGAGCTGGTGCTTCATCAGCTCGAGATCGGTCCGCGCCCGACGGCTCGCGCGGGGCGCCGCGAAGCGCTGCTCGAGCGAGCGGAGCATCGCCTCCTCGCGCCCGAGCACCGCCTCCCAGCCGGCGGGGTCGCGGGGGTCGAGCTCGCCGTCGCGCGTGTGGATGCCGAGCGCGGTCGCGAGCTCGGGCGAGCCGGCGACGAGGAGCTCGAGGTACTCGGCCTGCGCCTTCTCGATCGCCTCGTCGTCCGACGGCGCGGCGAGGCCCGCGTCGGCGTGGACCGCGGGGACGCTCCCCGCGGGCGACGCCGCCGAGCTCGACGTCGACGAGGCGGTGGGCGGAGGGCTCGGCGGGGGCGCCGGCGAACAGGCGAGCGCGCACGCCACGGCAGGCGCGAGGAGCCCCCCGAAGAACAAGCGCCCGAGCGCGAATTGACGGCGGGATTGGCGGTGGAAACCGACCTTCATGAGGCCCTCCGAGGCGTGGTGCGTTCTTAGCCTACATCCCGACGGCGCGGAAACAGCCGATGCTGCAGGGGTCGCCGCGCGCCGTGCGTCTTGGCTGCGCGGGCCCTAGCCCCCTGTTTTCACGGCCATCTTCGATCCACCACGCGCCA